>JAICGT010000023.1 GCA_025922995.1 Fimbriimonadales bacterium | reverse complement strand
ACTTTTTCGGTTCGCATAGATTCGATTACCGATCACCGATTACCGAATACCGAATACTCATCGGCAATCGGTAATCGGTAATCGTTCTCCCTACTCGATCACTTCCGTAATCGAGCCGGCGCCGACAGTTCGGCCGCCTTCGCGGATCGCGAACTTGGAGCCCTGCTCCATGGCGATCGGCTGGCCGAGTTCGACCGTCATCGTGATGTTGTCGCCGGGCATCACCATCTCGACTCCGTCGGGAAGGTTCAGCGTGCCGGTCACGTCCGTCGTGCGGAAATAGAACTGCGGGCGATATCCGCTGACGAACGGGGTGTGACGTCCACCCTCGTCCTTGCTGAGGACGTAAACCTCAGACTTGAACTTGGTGTGCGGCTTGATCGAGCCGGGCTTTGCGATAACCATGCCGCGCTCGATGTCCTTTCGGTCCACGCCACGGAGAAGTAGGCCGACGTTGTCGCCCGCTTCGCAGTAGTCCAGCAGCTTGCGGAACATTTCGATTCCAGTGCAAACCGTCTTGCGAGGCGCTTCGTTAAGGCCGATGATCTCGACCTCTTCGTTGACCTTCAACTGTCCGCGCTCGACACGGCCGGTTGCGACGGTGCCACGACCGGTGATCGTGAAAACGTCTTCAACGGCGGTTAGGAACGGCTTGTCCTTCTCGCGCTCGGGCTGCGGGATGTAGCTGTCGACCGCGTCCATGAGCTCGACGATTTTCTTCGTCCACTCGTTCTCGAGGTCGATCGGATCCTGCTCCATAACCTTGAGGGCCGAGCCGCGGATGATCGGTGTCTTGTCTCCCGGGAAGCCGTACTTGCTGAGCAAGTCCTGGATTTCCATTTCGACGACGTCGAGGATCTCTGGATCGTCGACCATGTCGCACTTGTTCATGAAGACCACGATGTACGGCACACCGACCTGACGTGCGAGCAGGATGTGCTCTCGCGTCTGGGGCATGGGGCCATCGGCGGCAGACACGACCAAGATCGCGCCGTCCATCTGGGCGGCGCCGGTGATCATGTTCTTTACGAAGTCGGCGTGTCCGGGGCAGTCGACGTGGGCGTAGTGCCGCGTATCGGTCTCATACTCGGCATGGAAGATGTTAATCGTAATGCCACGAGCCTTCTCTTCCGGAGCCGCGTCGATCTCGTCGTATCGCTGCTTCTTGGCAAGACCCTTCGAGGCGAGTACGTTTGTGATCGCCGAGGTCAGCGTCGTCTTGCCGTGGTCGACGTGACCGATTGTTCCAATATTTACGTGCGGCTTTGTCCGCTCAAATTTTGCTCTTGCCATCGATACCTCTTGTGTTTTTTCTGCGCTTTCCGCGTAGCTTGGGCGCGACTGGTGATTGTGACACATGCGAGCGTTCGCGGTCAACGGTCGACCGGCCAGGAAGCCACCGAAGCCTAGAAGCAAGAACCCTTCGTTTGGAGTAACCTGAAGTAATGGGTGACAGGAAGCCGAAAAAGAACTCCTCAGGCAACAGCGACGCGCACAAGCAGAAGAAAGCCAAGCATCAGGCTGACCGCCCCCTGACCGCGCCGCCTGCCGGGGACAAATCGAAAGCCAAGAAGAAATAGGCTGCCGCAGGTAGACTTTGTTCACATGTTGCACGAGCGAATCGTCGGCGACGAGTTAGAGCCTATCTTGCGGAAGGTTCAGGCAGGCGAGAGGCTGTCGTTCGACGACGGCGTCCTGCTCTACCGAACCAAGAACCTCGCGGGCGTGGGCCATCTGGCCAACATCGTGCGAGAGCGGAAGCACGGCGCGAAGACCTATTACGTTCGCAACCAGCACATCAACTACACGAACATCTGCAACAAGTTCTGCAAGTTCTGCTCGTTTTACGCCAAGAAAGGCGGCCCCGCGCCGTACGAGATGAGCCTCGACGAAGTGCGCATGGCGCTTCGCAAGCACAAGGACGAGCCGATCACCGAGATCCACAGCGTCGGCGGGATCAACCCGCGGCTTCCCTACTCCTACTATATGGACCTGCTTCGGGTGATGAAGGAGGAGCGGCCAGGTGTGCACGTGAAGGCGTTCACAGCCGTCGAGATCGCCGAGATTGCCCGCGTCGGCAAGGTCTCGATGGAGCAAGCCCTGCGCGACCTTATCGAAGCCGGCCTCGATTCGCTCCCAGGCGGCGGGATCGAAATCCTCAGCGACCGCGTCCACGAAGAACTCTTCGGACGCAAGCTACGCGGCGAAGAGTGGCTCGAAGTCGCGCGGATCGCCGCCAAGCTCGGCTTAAAGCAATACGCTACGATGCTTTACGGACACATCGAAACCGACGAGGAACGGGTAGACCACCTCATCCAGTTGCGCGAGCTGCAGGATGAGACCAAACACTTCCTGTGCATGACCCCGCTTTCGTTCCACCCAGAAAACACCGAACTGGAAGAAGTGCCTCACCCAACCGGCGACGACGACCTTCGCAACATCGCCGTCAGTCGCTTAATGCTCGATAACTTCGACCACATCAAAAGCTTTTGGATCATGAACAGCCCGGCGGTCACGCAGGTCGCGCTGTGGTACGGCGCGGACGACGCCGACGGCACGGTGTTCGAATACGAGATCACCTACGAGGACGGCGACTTCGGCAACAAGTCGCAGGCGCTGCACCCGGCAAACATGGTCGCCATGATCCGCGAAGCCGGCCGCATCCCAGTCGAGCGGGACTCGCACTACAACGAGATCGTGCGCGACGAGGAGCCCTCGCTGCCTCCGCAGCGCATCCCGCTGCCGATGGCACGCGCGTGATCGGCACGCCGATGGAAGCCGTTTCTCAGTTTTGGAACGAAGTCTGGTCTGAAGGGCGGGTTGAGCTTTTGCCCGACCTGTTCGCACCAGGGGCGACGGAGAACGGTGAAGTTCTGGACCTGGAAGGCTTCGAAAAGGGAGTCCTGCGCTGGCGCGAGATATTCCCTGACTTCAGAGCGCACGTCGAAGAAATGCTTATCGTCGACGCCGACCGTGTGGTGACGCGCGTCACGTACACGGGCACTCAAGTGCTTCCGTGGGCGGGACTGCCTGCCACGGGCAAGAGCACGCGCGTCATCGGAATCGATATCTTTCGGCTTTCCGATGGAAAGATCACCGAACTTTGGCACTCTGCGGACCATCTGGAGTTGGCGATCCAACTTGGCGGCAAGATCGTCGAGCACGAGATTTAGCAAAGGCATATCCCGAAAGCATGTTTGTCGGGCGCTCCTGCCGCGAATTAATAATAATAATAACTCGTTTCTTTTTACTCACATTTTCTTGTAGATTCATCTGCGATGCGGGCTTCGTGACCCAGTGTCCCAGTGACCAGACCGCGACGGGAAGACGACAGTCGGCACTCGCTCCAATATATAGGGTCATTCAAGGGGCAAAGGTAAACCAACTTTCTCGTTGTGACTGAAAAAGTCGCAGATCAGAGCGGGATGGGCGCCGATGAAGAGCGTTCGCTGCCTCCCAGGTCTGTGGCTCGAACGTTAACGCCGGCCGCGAAAGAAGTAGCCGCCTCCGCCGAGGAGGAGGATGATAACGATGATGATGAGGATGGTGGTTGTGGACATTGTTGTTTTCCGGGTGAAGGCGTTGCTACGCCACCTTTACTGACGCCGGTTTGCCCTCCAGGTGAGCCAGATTCAACAATAGTCCTCCGGGGCGCACCGTCCGTGGAGGAGGTCGCAAGAGACGCGAAGCGTCGATCGAAACTCGGTGTGAAATCTGTAACGGCTCGCCCCTCTTTGCTCTCGCAAGCGAACAGCGCCCCGGACTCAAAAAAATCACCGCTACCCTGCAATAACCCGGCATTCTTCCGCGTAAAAATAGGGGATCGGCCGATCTCGGCTGATCGAAATTATTGTTTAAGGAGAGATCAAAAATGATAAAAACGTTGGCAACGCTTGCCACAGTCGCAGCTGTCGGCAGTGCAAACGCGATCCTCGTGATCGACCAAGAACCGGGGAACTTGCCCGGGACGGAGAACATCCTGTTCAACGACAAAGCCCTCCTCCGCATGGGCCCCACGGTCCAGGGGATGACCAATGAGACGCTCCTGTTGGTGGACTTTTACGGCGCGGGCGAAGACCTCGTTGCAGGCCGAGCTCGAGTCATGGGCGTCGACGGCGCCATCGACCAGTTCTCGGTCAAGATGAACGACCCCGCCCTCGGCATCGCCGCGTACGAGTTCAACCTCGACGCGCTCCGCGAAGGCAAAGTGACGATCGACCTCTACGACCTCGGCGCCCTCGTGCATTCCGAGACTTTCATGCTGAATGAGCAGGGCCCCAACTGGTTCCGAATTTACGGAACCGAGAATGAAGCCATAAGCAATGTATCGGTGTCATCCGCCGTAGACATCGCCGGAATCAGGAACAACCGAATTCTCGGTGTGCCGAATCCGGTTCCGGAGCCCTCCGGGATACTAGCCCTCGGCCTGGGACTGCTAAGCCTGGCAGCCCTCCGCAAGCGATCGTAAGAAACAGACAAAAAACATAACGCAGAAGAGCCCCGAGTATCTCGGGGCTTTTTTCATCGAATTCTTCCCGACCGACGGGCACAAGAAAAGCCCACCCACTTCGGATGGGCAAGCGGGGCAAGCATCGCCCCTTTTGCGACTACCGTCGTTCGCGCGGGTTTTCCTGCGGTTCGCGCTTCTGACCCGGCTTCTGCTTCTGCCCTCGATCGGGGGCGTTCTGCGAGTTTTGGCGCTTTTGCGGGCCGGCTTCCTGACGACGAGGATCGTTCTGTTGTTGTTTGCGGTCTGGCATTTTCTAACTCCTTTTCAGTAAGTATTGAAACCGTGGACCGGCTTCTTTTTATGTTAACGTCCTCTCTCCGGCGTTTATCCCGCCAGGGCTTGCAGCCACCTTACCGTTTTAGGCTGAAAACATCTCTTAGTGCTACCGATAGCTAAAAGAGAACTACCGATTGCTCGAAAGTTGATACTTTAGTGCAAACGCAATTGAAGTCCCTTTCGGCGCTTAAAAGGAAGGACGGCCCTGAAATATTTGAAAGGGGCCGTCCCGCAGCATGAATCGACTCGGTGTGGAGGATCGATCTAAGTGCCGAGTCTAACACCTATTGGCACAACCGGAGCGGAGTGTGACACCGTTTTAGCATCGCCGGCACGGAGGGCCGCGCTTGTTAACGGCCCGAGAGCTACCCATCCGGGCTCCCTCGGGACCGTCTAGACGACTCCCTCCACGCTTTGATCTCCGTCGTTTCCATCGACTTCGTTGGGATCGCAGGCGCTGATGGCCAAGATCTTGTGGATGACGATCCCATTCAGGTCAGCGGCTACCGGGTAAGTATCCAAGACGATCTCACCGTCGAGGGTCAGGATCGCGAGCAGGTCCTTTCTCGAGATGTAGACCTCTCCATGAGAGCCGTTTATAGGATGGAATCCATCCTTAAGAGGCCCGTTCAAGTCCCTCAGCCAATACACTTTCATGTCATCAATGCCCCCGCATTCAGACAGATGCAACTCAAAGTATAAGCAACGTCGGACCGCGATCCAAGGGCACCTACCGTGTGCGATCCCGCAAGACTTTCTTACTCCTGCCCAAAAGATACCCAAGTTTTGGGCCTGCGCAAGGCATTGACAGGCAGAAAACGCAAGAATCGTCGGCGAGAGTGCGACGCACGGCTCGATACGCGAGTAGAAGGCATCAAACCGTGGGTTGGCCATCCCAGGGTTTCAGTCGAGTCGGCGGCTCGGTACTTTACCGAACCAAAAACGAAACGCGCCGCCGCTCGCACATCTTGGTTGGGGACCGAAGAGAGAAAGAAAGCCCGGGAGCCGCAGATATCCCGGGCTTCTCTATTTCGGCTTTTTATGCAGGTACCGATGTCCGCCGATTTACCGACACCGAACGGCTGACGGTGCATTTTGCGACTTGCAGTCCCGCTTATCAATAAACGATACTGCGGTCTGATTTAGTTAGCTCTGGATTAGAGAGGAGCACCTTAAAGGGGAGGCACCCCTTCACATTACGCAGGGCATGCCGCCGTCCCAAGACCTGATTCGATAATCTGGAAGGCACGCCGCCATGCACCCAAACATTAGGAGAAAATAAAATATGAATAAGTCATTAGTCGCAGCAGCATTGGCGGCAATTGCCGGATCGGCTAACGCAGTTATTGTAATCGACACCTTGTCGGCAGCTTATCCAGGCACGGAGAACATCCTGTTCAATGACGGCACGCTGATCGAGACCGGCCCGCTTGTTCAGGGGATCACTAACAACACTGGCCTAATCGTTAACTGGTACGGCGCCGGGGAAGACCTGATCGCTGGAAATGAGCAAATTTCGCCGGTCGACGGCGCGTTCAGCATGTTCTCAGTGGCCATGGATGACCCGGGCTTGGGCATCGCAGCCTATCAGTTCAACCTCAATGCGCTCGGCAGCGGCGACGTCACGATCAAGCTTTTCGAACTGGGTTCGCTTAGTTACAGCGAAACGTTTGTTGTGAATGAGCAGGGTCCGAACGCGTTCCGCATTTACGGTACCGAGAAGGAAGTGTTTAGTTCGATCTCGATTATGTCGACGGTCGATCTTTCCGGCGTAAGCCAAAACCGCATATCAGCGGTGCCTGGCGCCGTGCCGGAGCCTACCGCGTTTATCGCGTTAGGAATCGGATTGGCAGGTCTGTTAATCCGCAAGCGCCTTTCATAGGGAGCGAGGAGAGCAGAAACAAGCCCGGGGGGAGAGACCCGGGCTGTTTCATATCTGCAACCTGTCCGCCGATTTACCGACGCCGAACGGCTGACGGTGCATTTTGCGACTTGTTATCCCGCTGATTACGTGATAAGTTTAGATCAGGGCTCGAACCGATTCATCGGCAGAGAACCGTAAACAGACCGCCTGGGGCGGCACCCCCTTAATGCTCCTCCAGCACAAATTGGAAGTGAGGACTTAAACATGAATACCACTAAGAAAGCGCGCACGAATCGCTTCGGCGCAGCTGCTATCACCGCCCTTTTCCTGCTATGCCTCCACACGGGCGCATCGGCACAGATTCTCGGAACCGCAGACCTTTTCGCGGTGCTCGGCGGCTCGACCGTCACGAACACCGGCACAAGCAATCTTTTCGGCAACCTGGGGGTTTGGCCCGGCACCGCAATCACGGGCTTTCCCCCGGGCGTGGTCACTAATGGAACCATCCACGCCGGAGACGCCGTCGCGCAACAGGCGCAAGTCGACCTAACGGTCGCTTACAACATAATTCTCGGCGAAGCGTTCGACACGGACCTTACGGGGCAAGACCTCGGCGGCATGACCTTGACCCCCGGCGTTTACAAATACAGCGCATCCGCTCCTCTGAACGGCGTATTGACTCTCGACGCGCAGGGCGATCCCAACGCGCGGTTCGATTTCCAAATCGGCAGCACGTTTCTTGTGGGGTCGAGCGCGTCGGTCGTGATGACCAACGCGGGCGATGCGTGCAACGTTTATTGGCAGGTCGGCAGCTCGGCGACCCTCGGCACCGACTCGGCTGTTCTGGGCCATGTGATGGCTTTCACGAGCATTACGATGAACACCCGCGCGACGATTCTCGAAGGCAACGCGCTCGCTCGCAACGGCGCGGTGACGCTCGATACAAACACGATCGCAATTTGCGACCCGGTTCCCGAGCCCGCGACGTTCGTTGCGTTCGGCATGGGACTTTCCTTGCTGTTAGCGCTTAGAAAAAGGAGCAAATGATTAATATTCAAAACCCACGTAGAGTTCTTCTTGTCGACGACGATAAAGACGTCCTTGCGCTTTTCACAACGATCTTAGAGGTTAGCGGCTTCTCAGTAACGGCGGCTTCCGGCGGTGGAGCCGCCGCTAAATTTCACAGCGAGCTCGGGGGCGTGGACCTGTTAATTACCGACATCGAAATGCCCGGCCAAACAGGCTTCGAACTCGCCGACGCGCTGTCGATGAAACAGCCGAACCTTCCGGTGCTGTTTGTTACCGGCGGCTATTTTCCCGAGGATATTTGCAAGGAACAACCGTGTCGAAACATCCTTAGAAAGCCGTTAACAGCGCGTATGCTGCTGGCTTCGGTCGATAAGATGCTAAGCACAAATTAACGGACTATTAAGTCTTAAACGTAGAAGCCGGGCGGCCCTCCCAAATCCAACCGCCCCGGCTTGTTATTCTCCGACCGTATTTAGGATGCTGATGCATCCCATGACTTGTTCGTCCGACTCGTCGCGCAGGGGCATAACGCGAAGAAACATGTTCGCGAACTCGCCTTTGAGGCGCACCTCGGATTCAATGCCGGCCACAGCCGAGAGATGTGCCGCAATGGCAGGGTGTTCCGGGTCTTCCGTCTTGAAGATTTCGTAAACCGATTTTCCGACTTCCCACGTAACGCCGAAGTGTGTCGCCGGCATCTCGCCGTTCGCGATGATGTGGATCATCAAATCAGAGTCTGTCGCCCAAACCGTGGATTGGATTTGGTCCATCGCGAGGTGCAGCAGCGCCAGCGCGGCACGGTATTCCAGCAGATGCAGTTCCCTGTCGGCGACGATGTCCGAAAGGCCCTTGCGCTCCTTGTTCGCATCCCGGAGAGCGCGCTCTGCGCGCTCTTTGATGATCTTGACGACGGTGTCGGTCTTGCCCAGTCCACCGACCTTGAACTTGATGCGAAGCCAGTAGGTGTTGACGGTGCCGATGCTCAGTCCAAGGCTGTGCGCGATCTGCTCGTTGGTCAGACCCTCGACACACAATTCGACGATTTCCTCTTCTCGCGGCGATAGCTCTCTTGTCGACATATCGTCCCGTTAAGTTTACCCGCTCTCCTACGCGGATTTGGTCATGCTGTCGGGGCGTTGCAAGCCGCCCAACGCTCTACGTAGTGCCACGCCAGAGAAGGCGGGCGAAGTGGGCGCCTGCCAGGCAGGCGCTTATGCTGAGCAGGTTGCTGGCCAAGAAGTAGCCCAGCGCCGGCACGATCTGCCGTTCCTCGATAAGCCTCACCATCTCGGCCGAGAACGCCGAAAACGTTGTGAAGCCTCCGCAGATGCCGACCGCCACGAACAACCGCCATCCATGGCCCCAGCCGTGCGTAACGGTGAGGGCAAGAAAGACGCCGAGCGCGAGCGAGCCGCTCACATTGACGAGGAGGGTCGGCCACGGAAAGTCCGGAAAGCCTCTGCTGCTGAGAACGTAGCCCAGCCAATACCGCGCGTTGGCGCCGATCGCCGCCCCAAGCGCGACCCAAACCGAGTCAAGCAAATATCGCATCTGAATTCTTGGAACCTCTCGCCGCAAGGCCGGCAGCCCAAAGCAGAATACTCGCTGACGAAAGTTAACCATAGATAACAATTTCGGTCATACTGTCCGCCATGAGGAAGGTATGGATCCCGATTGTTCTTTTGATACCGCCGCTGGCGTTGGTCGTTTCGTCCGGCGCGACGCCGCAATTCGCTCGTCAGTACGACCTGGACTGCAGCAGCTGCCATGTACACGTGCCGAAGCTGAATACGTTCGGCGAGGAGTTCCTCGCGAACGGCTACACGCTGCCCGGCCGAGAGGCAAAAGCGACGCCGCCGCTTTCTGTGT
>JAICGT010000022.1 GCA_025922995.1 Fimbriimonadales bacterium | reverse complement strand
CGACGCCCGCCCCGTGCAAAGTGAGGACGATGCCCACTCGGTCGTGGTCGTTCGGAAGCGGAGCGGCGGGGTTAACGCCGTAATACTGCACGCTCCCATCGATGTCGCTGATAAACGTGCGCTTGTGGGTCTGGCTGTCCGCTCGCAGCCTCAGGCTAAGCGTCTTCTCATCGAGAATCGCTTCTCCCGACATAAGGCGCACGCTACACTCGACAGTGTCGCGGTCGAGGCGCGTTGGCGGGGGAATCTGAAATCCGACCTTTCGCAGAGTCATCGGAGGAATTGCGGGAAGCCAAGTCTTTCTGACCGTGCCATCGACGGTCGCAGTCAAGGTGAGCCCTTCGCGGCGCGTGCTTGCATTCGTAACCACGAGAGCCGCATGGACTGCATTACGATCCCCCATTACAAAATCGGGGAGCGTCGGATCGGCTAGGTCGATGAACACGGGCTTATCAACAGGCAGAAGTTTCGCCTTAATGCCGCCCCGCGACGACTGAAAAAGGAACGAGTTTGCTCCCGTTTTTATGGCGACAGGAAGCCGTAGATATCCATAGCCGTACACGTCGCCAGGGCGAATCGAGCCGTTGACGTAGACGAGCGAATTGCCTTCTGCTTGGAGCAGCATGACCGTGTCTTCAAGCGACTGATACTCGCTGTAGAAGTAGCCGTTTCCGCGTATTCGACCCTCTGCGTCAGCCTCGGCAGGGCGCCAGGTCCCGCCGGCCGTAGGCTTTATGAAGGTACCCATAACGAGGGCGTGCTCGATGGGGTCGGTGTGAATCGGCCTCCTACCGGCCAAAACCTGAGGCGATGTTCGCAGGGCGTCCTTAAACTCGAAAGCCTGCGCGGGCGTGAGAGCGACAGCGGCGATGAGCGTTATCATCCGCTTGAAGATACCCGCGCTTAGAATTCGACGTATCCGAAGCGGCAGTGTAGAATCTTGCCCGTGGAGCCTATTCGGAGCAAGATCGATTTGAAGGCGGCAGCATTTGCCGCGAATGCGACGGAGTACGCACGGATCGAGGGGTGCCTGCTGGAACTGCGGGAGCGCATAAGGCAGGGTGGGCCGGAAAAGTCGCGGCTGCTTCAGCATGAGCGAGGCAAGTTGACTGCGCGGGAGCGGATAGACTTGCTGCTCGACACGGGCACTCCGCTTCTTGAAATCGGCATGCTTGCGGCCAACGGAATGTACGACAACGAAGTGCCTTCCGCAGGCGTAATTGCCGGTCTCGGTTGTGTGGCAGGGAAGTTGTGCGTAATCCTATCGAACGACGCCACAGTGAAAGGCGGCACGTACTATCCGCTCACGATTCGCAAACACTTGCGAGCCCAAGAAATTGCTCTGGAAAACCGACTGCCTATCATCTACTTGGTCGATTCGGGCGGAGTTTTTCTGCCGATGCAAAGCGAAGTGTTTCCGGATAAGGAACACTTCGGCAGGATTTTTTATAACCAAGCGATCATGTCGTCCAAGGGAATCCCACAAATTGCCGTCGTCATGGGGATGTGCACTGCGGGCGGCGCTTATGTTCCGGCGATGAGCGACGAGAATGTTATCGTAAAGGGAACCGGAACCATTTATTTGGCGGGGCCGCCGTTGGTGAAAGCTGCCACCGGCGAGGAGGTTTCCGCCGAGGACTTGGGAGGAGGTGCCATGCATTCCCGCGTCAGTGGAGTAACGGATCACCTCGCTGAAAATGACGAGCACGCGCTGATGATCTGCCGCGATATCGTCGCAAATTTAGGAATTCGCGAAAAGACTGCGTTCGACGAGTGCCCGATCGAAGACCCGCTCTGGGATGCGAGCGAGATCGCGGGAATTATCCCGCCCGACCCGCGTCAGCCGTACGACGTTAGAGACGTCATCGCAAGGCTCGTCGATGGCTCGCGTTTTCATGAGTTTAAAAAGGAGTATGGGGCGACTTTGGTAACCGGATTCGCGAGATGGATGGGAATGCCGGTCGGAATATTAGCCAACAACGGCGTGCTCTTCAGCGAAAGCGCTATAAAGGGCGCGCACTTTATCGAGTTGTGCTCACGACGCAAGATCCCGCTTGTGTTTTTGCAGAACATCACCGGTTTCATGGTCGGGCGTCGCTACGAAGAAGGAGGCATCACCAAAGACGGCGCAAAAATCGTGCAAGCGGTTAGCGCTACCCAAGTTCCGAAAATCACGGTGATTATCGGCGGATCGCACGGAGCAGGGAACTACGCCATGTGTGGCCGCGCCTATTCTCCGCGGTTTTTGTTTACATGGCCTAACTCTCGCATCAGCGTTATGGGCGCGGAGCAGGCAGCACAGGTGTTGATTACGATTAAAGAAATGAAGGGAGAAATTTCGGAAGAAGAGCGTAATGCAATAGGTGATCCGGTGCGGGAGCAGTACGAGCGCGAAGGCAGTCCGTACTATGCGACTGCGCGAATGTGGGACGACGGAATTATCCTGCCGACGGAAACCAGGGCTACCGTCGGTTTGGCGCTGACGGCAGCGATGCACGCCCCTATTCCGGATACCGAGTTCCCCGTTTTTAGAATGTAGGGCTAACCTATGCGGTGTGGAGTCCAGAGGTTCCGGACCATAGGACCGAATTCTTTCAGCGGTTCCCACGACTTGCGAGCCCTGCACATGAGCAGCACGCCTTGGAGGTAAGCGACCGAGGCGTCCGCCAGCATTTCGACGGGGGCGTCAGGGTGCAGGTCCATTTCGTCAACTGCCTCGGAGTATGCAGCCGCGAAGTGATCTCGCAAGCGTCCGAGAAACTGTTCGGTCCTCACACGTATCGCCTCGCTGGTCGTCGAATTCTCCGCAGCGCTGTTTCCTCCGAGGCATCCCAGCGCGGGCAAATCGTCGTTGCAGATCATCGCCATGAGCCGCAACGGGCGGTCGAGGGGCTCAATGGTGTCGCTGAACGCCTTGACGAATAAGTTAGCCTCCGATCGGTCCGAGTACTCGTCGATGGCGGCGGCTCCCAACGCCTCCTTGGACTTAAAAAAATGGTAGAAGCTGCTCTTGCCGACTCCCGCGCGCTGCATGATGTCCTCCACCCCGATCGACGAGTATCCCCGCTCGTGCATCAGGGCGATGGCGCTGTCCAGAATCCTATCTCTCGCATCGGATTTTCTACCCATTGCGTGTACCTTTCGCTACAGTATAGTACGATTCCTGCAAGGGTGCCGATTCTTTTATGGTGCGCCCACGGTAAAAACGTAGAGGAGAATCAAAACGGAGTTGTGGCATGCGTGCATGATGATCGCAGGTATCAGGCTCTTCCTCTGGTAGGTCAAGTACGCAGCCATGCCGCCGATCCAAGCCAGAGCGAGCCACAATGCGCCGCCCTGGGGATGAATCAGAGCAAAGCCAAATGACGACATCAGGATTGCGGGCCAAATCCTGAATCGCAGAGCGAGGCCCTGGAAAAGCATGCCTCGAAAGGCAACCTCCTCTACGAACGCTGTGAGCGGGCCGGCGGCAAGAATGAGCAAAGGCAACTGTCCGGGGTCGAGCAACTCGCTTTGGATGGGATGGCCCCCGGACGGTATCCAGCGTAGGAAGAAGATTCCGAGCGCGGCGAGTGCGAGCACGGCCGGAAGATTAGCGAAAAACGCGGCGATGCCGTATAGGCAGTCCTTGCCGAGGTGTTCGGTCCTCAGACCGATTGAAGACAGTGAATAGGATCTGCCGCCGATCGGCAGCCATGCGATGAAGATCACGGCCCCGATCATGATGACCTGGATCGAAAGCATCATTGCGGTTTGGCTCATTTCCATGTTCGAGATCTCGAGTAACGCGACGAAAAAGCTTGCTCCGAGCAACGCCGCGATAAACAGGAGAAATCGTAGGCCCAGCCGGTCACCTTCGGCGGCAGAACCGCTCACGGGGATGCCGAGAGGCTTCGGTTTTACAGCGATGAGGAGAAGTGCAAGAACTCCGAGCCCAAGCGCCACGACCCCGAGCACTCCGAATACTGCCATCCGCTCAGCCTGCGCGTTGGTAAGCAAGGAAGTCCGCGCGCGTTTCACCGCCAGGTCCATCGGCCAGCGCGCCTCGTTGGCAGATAGCGTGTCTGCGATGCGCTCTCGGTCCGCGGCTGTGAGCGGATCGCCTCGGTAGAGCTCTCGTAGCGCCTCGTTGAGCTCAGCGATGTCCTTGGTTGTCTCTGCCCCGGGCGTGAGCGCGTCCCTGCTATCGCCCAGAAAGTCGCTCATTCCTTTAAAGTCGGCTTTCGCAGCGGGGTCGCGCTCATGTTTCAAGATCAGAAGAGCCCTTGCCAGCGTGCCCTTCGAGGCATCGTCGCCGAGTTTCAGAGACTCGAGCTCATCGATGATCTCGGAGACTCTCTCTTTGCTCGGCGCAGCCGGCAACAGGCCCCACTCAGCCTCCGCTTCGGAGAGCGCTCGGTGGATTTTCAGTTGGTCTCCGTAAAGACCGGGCGGGTTCAAAATTGCAACCAGCGCGAGCACCGTCATCAGCGCAAGGAGCCCCCCTACCGCAATCCAGACGAATGGTGTTCCCCGGTCCGGAACCGACGGCATCCGTATCCGCCGGGCGCCGAGCGTTTCGCCGTTGGGCAATTGGAAGGGCGGTTGGATCACTGAGCGCCGATCCCGCGCTCGTTGAAGCCAATCGTGTAGGTGCTTTGATGCGTCGTGAGCGCCATCGTCGCCCAGATGAGCTCCGCCGAATACTCGGCAATCAAAACACCAAATGCTACGTTTCGCAACTGTTTGTATCCACGCAAGCCATAGTATCGCTGAACCGCCGTCTTTACCGCCAGGGCAACAATGAGCCCCGTCCAATAGTAATCGACACCGAAATTCATGCTAAGGGCATATCCAACCGGGTGGAGCGGAAAGCCGGGTATGCGAAAGCGCACGACATCCAGAACCGTGACCACCGTAAATCCTACGAAGACCATCGACATGCCGATGACGCTAGGGCCTTGCGACTTCGCCTGCACGCCTTCGAGGACCGACTTCGGGTCTGCCCAACCCGGCGTAGCGCCGCGCACATATCCCATCTGAACGTACCAAAAGCTTCCCACAAATATGCCAACGATGAGAGCGAGCGCGAGCAACCTGTACATCCGCCGCTGGCTGACGCCATTAAGGTCCGCCATCTTCATGGCCTCCAATTGAACGGGCATGACGTGCGACCTTGAAAGCCTGTTGATTCCCAGGAACGGCGTTCCCAGAATCACTGCGGTGTTCGGGCTTATGTTGCGGGTGCCGTAGAAATTCATCAGCAACTGATTCGGGCCGAAGAACGCAAACTCGTGCGTCGGCGGTCCGAGCTGGGCGCGCATTCGCGTTACGACGAAGCTGAACATTACGAAAGCGAAGAAGTAGGGCGCGAAGAGCCACCACGGCAAATCGGTGAACGAAAGAAAACCTGCGACCACGCCAAAACTCAGCAGAAATAGAATCGCAGAAAATCGATGCGATGCTCCGCCGTCTTTTGCGGGTGCCCCGGAGCGGATATCTGCCCAAACGTCTTTGAGATAATTGCGCGAAATCCAGACCGCGGTTGTGAACAAGCCGATGATTGCTCCCCAGGTTTGTTCAGTAAAGTAAGGTGGCGCCGGCGTTAGAAAGCCGCCACTGAACGAATCTCCCGGGATCCCGTAAGTTGCGAGAACGATTAAAATAATCTTTCGAACAATAAAGAAGAAGACCACAGAAAACAGCAGGTCGTTCGGCATGAAGAGGGCGATCGCAATGATAAAGGGATAAATCGAGATCGGCGTAAACCCCATCGATCTCCAGGGTTGTTCAGTAAAAACTTCACGAAGGTCGTGAACTAGCTCCTTTACCGGAATGGCAGGCAGGTTCGGATACAGATAATTGAGTCCGTTCAGGATATCGATAGTGAACATCACGCCGAAGGCGATCCACATCGCGCGGCTCCGCCATATCGGCCCACGACCGTCGTTCTCCATCATGGCAACCGGCAACTGGATGATCGGGAAGCTCAGGCGTTCACGACGAAGCCATGCGTCTCGCATGAGCATGTTCACGCTGAGCAAAGCGATTGTAATCGCGCCGTAAAGCAGCGTCCACATCGCGATTTTCGGCGCCCACAGGTCGAAGCGAGAAAGGAAGTACCAGAAGCCGTTACCACCGGCAATGTAGTCTTTCACGTCGCCGGCGTCTTTGAAATAAAGGACTTCCGGAACATTCGGTAGGAAATGCTGCGAATACAGAGGCTCTCTGTCCGCGAAGCCCGCAAAAACATGAACGTAAGTCATGTTCAGGAACACCCACTCTCCGGCGATCGCGCTGGCAACGCTGACGATCCCGAAGATGACGATCATCTCGCCTGTCGTGAAAGCTGCTCGCGGGGCGATCTTGTGCAGCAAGCCGTTTGCAGCTACAAGCACGATGAGGGCTCCCATGGTGCTGAAAATCAGCGAATACAGCGTGCCGGTGTTTTGCCACATATTCCAGTAGCAAACAGGCAGGCAGAGTAGCAGCCCCCAAACGACCGCGCGCATGCCGCTGCGGGGAGGCAGCGGGGGCGGGCTGTCGGGAGCGGGCATGTGCAGTTTAGGTTCGCCTGACCGGGCGTATTGTCCTGCAAAAAGAGTAGGGCTGCAGCGCAAGCGCCGCAGCCCTACTCATCACGGTTTAGTCGGCTGGGTTACCAGTCGCGTCCGCCGCCGCCGCCACGGCTTCCGCCGCTACGGCCGCCGCCGCCGCCACGGCTTGCGCCGCCGCCACCGCCGCCACGGTAGCCGCCGCCACCGCCGCCGCCGCCACCGCCGCTGCGATAGCCGCCGCCACCGCCACCGCCGCCGCCACCCTCACCTCGAGGGCGAGCTTCGTTCACGACGAGCCGGCGTCCGCCGAACTCTTTGTCGTGAAGTGCGTCGATCGCGGACTGGGCTTTGTCTTCGTCAACATCGACGAAGCCGAAACCACGGCCCTCGACGATCCTACAGCTTTTAGCGCCATATTCAGCAAACAGGTCGACGAGATTCGCCTCTCCGGTCGTGTATGGCAGGTTCCCAACATAAAGGGATTTGGTACTCATTGATACTCCTAGGGCAGTTTCTGCCCGATTTTCATCACAGATTTCGGGAACCTCTCAAAACAAACTGCCTGAACGGGGACCGATGCGATTCACGTACATTGTACCTCGCCTGGGTAGGCTTCGCTTGAAAACCATGACAAAACCTCTCGCCGTCGTCCTGCTCAGCGGGGGTCTCGACTCGGCCGTCTGCGCCGCGGTTGCGCAGCGTGACGGCTTTGCCCTGGCTGCGCTCACGATAGAGTACGGCCAGAGGCACGCCATCGAGGTCCAGGCGGCCAGGCTGGTGGCAACGGCGCTTGGCATAGAGCGACATCTGCTCCTGCCGATCGATCTGAGGGCGTTCGGAGGATCAGCGCTTACCGACGACATCGACGTACCTAAGGGCGGCTTAGAAGAGGGTGTGCCTGTCACCTACGTGCCCGCACGAAACACAGTTTTCCTATCTCTGGCGCTGGCATGGGCAGAGGCATTGGGGGCGCGGGATATTTTTATTGGGGTTAACGCCATGGACTACTCCGGCTACCCGGACTGTCGGTCGGAGTTCATCCATGCCTTCGAGCAGCTTGCCGACCTTGGAACCAAGGCGGGGGCGGAAGGGCAGCGGTTTCATGTGCACACTCCGCTAATCGACCTGAGCAAGGCGGAAATCGTGCGGTTAGGGCACTCACTCGGGCTCGATCTCGCGATGACCACGAGTTGCTACGATCCCGGTCCCAACGGCGAGCCTTGCGGCGGCTGCGACTCCTGTCGGCTACGCGCAAAAGGCTTTGCCGAAGCAGGGGTGGAGGACCCGAGGGCGCGATGACGACTGAGATGTTCATCGCTGTACTCGGGCTAGTCGGAGCAGTGATCATGTTCACCGCGCTGATGTCGGGCTGGGTAGAACGTGCGAACCTGCCGCAGGTCGCCGTTTTCTTGCTGCTCGGCGCAGTGCTCGGTCCTGCGGTGCTGGGGCTCATGGACTTCGGCCTGGAGTCGCCTGTCTTGCGCGTTGTTGCCACGCTGGGACTGGCGCTCGTTCTGTTCACCGACGCGGTTACGCTCAACTTCGACGAAGTAAGGCGCAGGCTGAGGCTCGCGACCGTCATTCTAGGCCCGGGGACGCTGATCGCAGCGGCGATTATTGCAGTTCTCGGCCGGTGGCTGCTAGGCCTCGACTGGGCTTCTGCGTTCGTGCTCGCTGCGCCGATCGCCTCGACCGATCCGGTGATGCTTCGCGGTCTTTTGCGGCGGCGCGACATCCCCGACAACGCTCGGACCGCGCTGCGACTGGAAAGCGGCCTCAACGACATCGTGCTGCTGCCGGTGTTGCTCGTCGCAATGGCGTTTGTGCCGGGAGTTTATGAAAGCGACGGGATGGGCAATCTGGTGGTGAGCCTGTTTGTACTCGGGCCGCTGGCGGGCGTGGTGGTAGGCCTCATCGCCGTGGGCTTGTTGAGGTTCGCTCGTCGACGGATCGGCGTGCGCAGGGATTACGAATCGATCTACTCGCTCGGTGTTTGCTTTTCCTCGTTCGCGGCTGCCGAGGCTTTGCACGGCAGCGGCTTCTTAGCGGCGTTCTTCGCCGGCGTGGTGATCGCACGGCTGGACGACGACCTCTGCGACTGCTTCATCGAGTACGGCGAAACCACGGCCGAGATGCTGCTGATGTTCACCTTCGTGCTGCTGGGTGGCTCGCTGATTTGGGCCGGCTTGGGCTCGCTCAGCGCCGCGCTGGTGGTATTCGTCGTACTCGCGCTGTTCGTCCGTCCGATCGTTTTGCTGGCCGCCCTGGCGGGCGAGAAACTCGATAAAAAGTCCCGGGTGCTCATCACGTGGTTCGGTCCGCGCGGGCTTAGCGCGCTGCTGCTGGCTCTGGTGCCGGCGTTCGTCGGCGTGCCGGGAGCAGACAGGCTATTCGCCATATGCGGGTTGGTCGTGCTTCTCTCCGTGATCGTGCACGGAGGTTCGATCATGTTTCTGGGCAAGAAGAGGCCCGGCCCCACCTCGTCGACGTTACGGGTTAGCGCGTCGGCATCGAGCGAGCCTGAGCTGGTGGTCGACGTTGCCTCGATTCCCGAGGGAGCCATTCTGGGCGACGTGCGTAGTGCGAAGTCGTTCGATGAAAGCGAGCACGTTTTGAGCGGCTCGTTTCGTTTGGATCCTGAGCATCCCGTTCGCGACGCTGAGCGCCATGGTTTTTCGCCGGACGCGTGGATCGCGCTGTTCTGCACTTGAGCCAACGAGGCGACAAGCGCCCGTGCGGCGCGAGATTTGAGGCGGGCAGGTTTCAACGATGCTTGGGCCGTGGTCGGCGGATGGGACGCTTTGTTGGCTGAAGGCTTCGAGGTTCGCCCGAAGTGAGCGTATCCGATCTTATCGAAGAAGCTAGGCGCTTTCTCTCCCACTTTCCGGAGATCGAGTGGAAATTGGACAGCAGTGTGTTGACAATCCCACCTGTCGCACAAACGGGCTTCGCCATAGGACTGGAGGACGGTGCCGGGGCAACGATTTGGTGTCATATGTGGCACGAGCACTTCACTGACAAGGAAGAATGCCTGAAACTGTTTAAGGGTCTACTTGCGAGGCGGAGCCGCGTGGTTGCCGTGAAGCGAGGCAACACAGAGCATTTTTGGACTCTGGAAGTGGAGACCGACGGAGACTGGCAATCACTTGGATCCGTCGGAACGTTCGCGTTTCCGTTTTGGAAGCCAAGGACCGAGGTGGTTTACGAGAACCCTCCTCGAGTTCCGCCATAATGTGATGCTGACGGAGCACTTATTTGGCAATCGATACCAGCAATTTCAAGAACGGCATGAACATTTCGCTCGATGGCGAGGTTTACACGATCGTCGAGTTTCAACACGTGAAGCCCGGCAAGGGAGCAGCGTTCGTGCGCACGCGGCTGCGCAAGCT
>JAICGT010000021.1 GCA_025922995.1 Fimbriimonadales bacterium | reverse complement strand
TAGTCGCCCACTTCGATGGGTATGAAACTCTCGATAAGGCGTACGGCGATCGATCCCGAATCCGGAAAGGCTCGCGAGAGCGCTTCGAGCACTTTGCTGTTGCCTAGCACTTCGGGGGCGGTGGTAGCGTCCGGCACGAACGGCGGAAGGCAGTATTGAAGCAGCCCCGGGTCGAAATGGTCGTAGTGCGAATGCGTCACTACCACCCAATTCCAATCAGCCGGCACGATGCCCTGGGCAGCTGACTGCGCGTACGTGTCCGGCCCGAAGTCGATTTTCAGGACACCGTCGACCACTGCGCCGGTGCGCGTTCGAATGTCCTTGCCGCCGCGCTCGCGGGCAAAGTCTGAAAGCTCGCCCCGACCGAAGAAAGACGGAATGCCGTCCGCCCCGCCGGTGCCCAACAGGTGCAGTTTCATTGCCAGTCGCTCATCGACCAGAACACCAAGCCGCTCAGTAGCTTGGGATAGTAGTACGTCGATTTCTGAGGCATTTTCTCGCCGCCGAGGGCGATCTGTCGCATCTCCGACACGCTCGGTGGGTTCATCAAAAACGATACGGTGTTAGCACCGCCTTCGGCTGCATCGATAGCTTCTCGGGCATCCCTGGTATATCCGACTTTATCCATGCCCACGATGCCGAAGAGGTCTTTCAAGATAGCTTCGTGCAGGATGGTGACATCGAGCATCTTGAGGAGGTCGCTGCCGTCGCCTTCGATCCAATGCAGCGCTTGTTTGGGGTCATCCATCGTGGCGATGATCCCCATGCCGCCCGGCAAGCCAATGCCGAATGCCGTGGACTCGGAATTGCCGAGTTCGTCCGCGATCGAGGAGTTCGGCACGGTTCGAGTTCGAAAGCGGGTTCGAAGTTTCTCCTCGATCCGATCGGCAGGAACCGGGAAATTCTCCACGACGCGATGCGTGGGCAACAAGATTAGCCCGGGGTCGTCCATCGCCGAAAGCGCGATCATCATGTAGTCTTCGGGAATCTCTCCCTCATGGTCGCCCATCGACTCGCGGAACGCCAACGCCGTTTCGTATCGGTGATGTCCGTCCGCGATCCACAAACGCTTGTCTTCGAACGCCTTGGTGATCGCCTCGATAGCCGCCGGGTTTGCGGTCTTCGCAAGCTCATGGACGATTCCATCGTCTGTCGTCACTTCGGCAACAATTTCGAATTCAACGTCGCGCAGCAGCTTGCTCGAGCCCTCGTACAGGCCGTAAATGCACTCCAAGTGGGTTCGCGTGGCTTCCAGCAGCCGGAGCCGATCTTCTTTATGTTTCGGAAACGTCTGCTCGTGCGGCAACACTACGCCCTTGCTGTAGGGTTCCACTTTCAACAGCGTGATCAGCGCCTCCCTGGTAAGCCGCCGACCCGTTACCGGGTCTACGAATGTCTGGCGATAGCGATAATAGTTCGGCTTATCGTCGAGAACCAGCGCGCCTTCTTCGCGCCAGGCCGAGAGCCTGGCCGAGCTGCGGCCGTACTTTACGAACTGACTGCGATCTCCGGACTCCGCTTCGGGGATGGTGAGCCAAACGGTGTTGTAGGGGTTCCTCGAACCGAGGTCCTCACGGCCGGCCGAGGAGATCACGTCATAGGGCGGTGCAACGAGGTGGGCAAGCTCCCCAACGTGCGGCGCGAATCGCTGCGCCCTGAGCGGCCTGATCTTTGCCATCGGGAGCGAATATACCGCCATACTTCCGACATGCAGCTTGGATTGCACATGGAGCGCGAGATCATGGAACAACCCGAAGCCTTGCGTGAACTTGCCGGCAGGCTGCCCAAAGCCCTTGACAAGCTACACTTTCGCGACTACGACCAGGTCGTGCTAATCGCCCGAGGCAGCTCCGACAACGCCGCCATGTACCTGCGCTATCTGGTCGAGATCTACCTGCAGATACCGGCGATCCTTGCCGCGCCATCTGTCGGAACCGTCTATGGAAGCGAGGTTCAGTACCGCAACGCGCTCGCCGTTGCGATATCCCAGAGCGGTGAATCGCTCGACGTTCGATCGGTGGTGTCCGCCATGAATGCCCAGGGGCACGACACGCTTGCGATCACGAATTCGCCGAATTCGCCCCTAGCCGACGAAGCAGGTATGACGATCTGCTTGGAAGTCGGCAACGAGCAGTCGATTGCAGCGACAAAGACCTACACCGCTTCCCTTTTAGTCGCCTACCACCTGAGCAGGGCTCTGGGAGCCGAACTGGGTGATCCTGTGCTGCCCGATCTCGCATGGATGACAACGTCGAACGAAGCGGCTGTCGATGCTGCGAGCGCGGTGATGGAGTGCCAGGCGCTGTTCTCCCTTGCGCGCGGCATCTCGTTTGCCAGCGCTCAAGAAACTGCGCTCAAGCTGATCGAGTGCGCCCTGATCCCTTGTCAAAGCTACTCATTGGCAGACTTCGCGCACGGCCCGATGGCGCTCGCTCATCCCGAGGTCGGCGCCATCGTGTTCGGCAGAGTCCCCGATAATCTTCGCGAGACAGGCTGTCGGCTGTTCCAACCGCCGGGTGCAGATGACGCGGCCGACAGCCCCATCCGCGAGATCATCTTCAGCCAGTTTCTCGCCCTCGAAATCGCGCGCAGGAAGGGCATCGACCCGGACGCGGCTCCCAATCTAAACAAAGTCACGAGCACCTACTAACCCTTCGAACGGGTTTGCCCTGAACTTCCCGGGGCGAAATTCCGTCCATTTTTCGGCAGGCAATGCGCTAACGCGTTACAATCTTGTCCGGAGGCGACAGGTATTCTGTTCGCCTCAGGTTAAGCTAAATGAGCACCACCGAACTGATTTTCGAGTTACCCGGCGACGAAGCCCTTTTCCAAGAAGTCGAAGGCGCCTCCAGTGGCCCCCAGAGAATGGACGATGTCCATATCGACGAGCTTCTGCATATCGTCGTGGAAAAGAACGCGTCCGACCTTCACATCTGCTACGACGCCGAGCCCATCATCCGAGTCGACGGCCACCTGATCCGGCTCAATTACGAAAAGCTCGGGCCGACCGACACAGCCCGCTTGATGTACGAAATCATCACGGACGACCAGATCCAGAAGTTTGAGTCCACGATGGAGCTCGACTTCTCTTATTCGCTGCCTAAGAAAGCCCGGTTCCGTGTGAACATCTATCGAGATCGAGGCGCGATCGCCGGAGCGTTCCGACTCATTCCGAACCGAATTCCGACCGTCCGAGAACTCAACCTGCCTCCGGTGCTCGAGGACCTGACGAGCAAGCCCCGTGGCCTTATCCTCGTCACAGGCCCAACCGGCTCGGGCAAATCGACTTCTCTGGCTGCGATGATCAACCAGATCAACCGAAACCGTGCGACGCATATCATCACGATCGAAGACCCGATCGAGTACTTGCACGCGCACAACGTCTCGATCATCAACCAGCGCGAACTCGGCCAGGACACGAAGAGTTTTGCCAACGCGCTTCGAGCCTGCCTCCGTGAAGACCCGGACGTAATCCTCGTCGGTGAGATGCGCGACCAAGAGACGATCGCCTTGGCGATCACCGCCGCTGAAACGGGCCACTTAGTTTTTGCCACTTTGCATACCAATAACGCAGCCGAATCAATCGACCGCGTCATCGACGTTTTCCCCCCTGGTCAGCAGGAGCAGATTCGAATTCAGCTTGCGAACAACCTTCAGGCCGTCGTCGCCCAGCAGTTGCTGCCGCGGGCCGGCGCGCCGGGACGAATTCCGGCCATCGAGGTAATGGTAGCCACACCCGCTATTCGAAACCTCATCCGAGAGAACAAAACTCACCAGATTCCGTCAATGATTCAGACGAGCGCAGCCCATGGCATGCAATCGATGGACCAGAACCTTCGCGACCTGTACATGAAGGGCTTCGTGACCTACGAAGAGGCCATGACGCGAGCCATGAACGTCGAAGAACTGAAGAAGATGATCAACACACCGACGGCCGGAACGGGGGCGCAGCCCCACGGACAGGGCCGCTAACCGCAGGAGAAACTAAATGCCCGTATACGGATACACCTTTCGAGATAATAACGGCGCGATACAAAAGGGAACCGCCGAAGCCGACACCGAAGAAGTCCTAAGAAAACGGTTTGAAGAGCAGGGCTTCCAGATCCTCGAGGTCGAAGTCCTGCGAAGAGGCTCCACCAGGCCCCGATCCTTCGGGAAGGTCAAGCTGGCAAAGCTATCGATCTTCTGTCGGCAGTTTTCCACGATGGTGGACGCGGGCGTCTCGCTGGTTCGCTGTTTGGACGTTTTGGGCCAACAGACTGAAGATCCCAAGCTACGGAAGATCCTCGCTGACGTCGGCGAGCGTGTCGAGTCCGGAGACTCGCTTTCCAAAGCGATGCAGCGTCACCCGGCAACGTTCAACAACTTGTTTATCGGACTCGTCCGAGCCGGCGAGGTCGGCGGTGTTTTGGAGGAGACTCTCCAGCGTATCGCAGGCTTCCTCGAGGCCGATGTAGCGTTGCGACGCAAGGTGCGTGCCGCGCTGACGTATCCCGTTTTGGTTGTCGTTTTTGCGATCGGTATCGTGATCTTCTTGGTCACGTTCATCATCCCACGATTTATCGAAGTGTTTGAAGACCTCGGCATCAAAGACTTGCCGGGACCGACAAAGCTGCTCATCGATATCAGCAACTTTATGACCACGCGGTACCTGTGGATGATCATCGGACTGGTCGTTTTTCTGATTGTCTGGAAAGCATTCGTCAGCACGAAGTTCGGCAGACGGCTGGTTGACCGCATTAAGCTGCAGATTCCGATTTTTGGAAAGCTTCACCATAAAATTTGCCTTGCTCGATTCAGCCGTACGCTGGGCACGCTGCTAACATCTGGTGTTCCGATCCTGCAGGCGCTGGAAACCGTGGCCGGCACTGTTGGCAACCACATCATCTCCGATGCTCTCATGGATGCGCGGGCGCGCATCCGAGAAGGAGACCGCGTCGGCGACCCGCTCGAACGCAGCGGCATGTTCCCTCCGATGGTGGTGCACATGATATCGGTCGGAGAGGAGTCCGGCTCGCTCGACTTCATGCTGCAAAAAATTGCCGACTTTTACGAAAGCGAGGTGGAGGCAACGCTGGCGTCGCTTACCGCCGCCATCGAGCCGTTGCTGATCGTTATCCTCGGCTTTATCGTCGGGTTCATCGTCATCGCCATGATTTTGCCGCTGGTTAACGCAGTTGGACAGCTCTCGTCCCCCGACGCGCTGCAGTAGGGCAGACTCAAATCGCAGCCGGCAATAAAAGATGGTGCTAGCCCTGACGGACTAGCACCATCTTCTGCATGGCGAAATGCTCGTGTAGTCCAACGACTAGCGATAGCGTCCAGCGAGGGCACGCCGCTCAACAAGGAGGTTGACGCCCTCGAACCAAACCGTGGTGAAACGCGCAAGCGAGACTGCGATGTTGTCGCGGCTGGGGCTGAGATAGATTCGGTCGATTGAGTATCCGAAGGCGTCGTCGAATTCGGTCGAGCCGATGACCCTGCCGTCCACCGTCACCTTCGCCTTGGCTCGCCGGTATCGCACCGGATTGGGCAAGGGCGATGCCACTGTCCAGTTCGCCTCCCATTCCTGGCTCAGAACCACGTGGTGGCTTATTCCCTGCAACACGAAAGTGTATTGCGTTTTGAGTTGGCTAAACGGCTTTAGCTTATGATTCGACAAGAAGTACGAGGGCTGGAATTGGTAAATCATGGGGCCGGTATTCGACCCCGAGATCCCGAGGGATGAGAAGGTCGGCGCAGCCGCGGCATCCAGCCACGTTTGCTGCGGGTCGGTCGTACTTTCGTCCCAGTGCCAGTAAGCCTTTAGGCGGCTGCCACGAATCGAGATAACCGACCTTTCCGCAGCAGACATTGCCCCGCCTCCGTTCAATTCGGTGTCCCAAGCCCAATACTCTTCATCGTTCGACCAGCCGATCAGGGATTGGGCTCCCGATTGCGAGGGGTTGACGAGATGGCTGCCGTAATCGATTACTCCGGCCTGCGGGGGCGCGAAGATTGCGAATGATGCCAATAGCGCGTTCATACCTTTAGGACGCCGCGCGTCCCTTGATCGGCGTTTGACATGCAAATGCGCCGAACGAAGTTGTGTCCGTTCGGCGCTCTTTGTAGTCGCAGCGGTGTCTAACTCGCTAGAACCACTGCTTTTGGCCGACAACGTACTCGGAGACGAACTGTTCGTCCGACTTGGTCAAGTACATGATCCCTTCGATCAGGCCCACGATGCCGAACGCGCCGCACGTCACGATTCCCAGAACAAGCTGAATGATCGCCGTCTGGGTATAGCCTAGATAGAACTTATGGATGGCAAGGCCGCCCAAAAGAATGCCAAGAATACCGGCCGGAATTTTTTTCTCTGCTCCCGTCATGAAATTTCCTCCAATCTTACAGATTCGTAGAACAGACGGAAGTATGCGGCGAATGGACGCATGTCCGCTTAGGGAGCCGGACACTGGTCCTCCTCAATGCGGTCACATTAAGGTTTTGTCTACTACTTTCTAGACATGCAGTTGACAAAACCGGCAACTCATAGTATAATCTTGTCTACATAGGGCAAAACGGCCCTGGGAGGATAAGATGAGAGCCAACAAGAACGGCAACGTTTTGACGATCGATATGGACGAATTGAGCAAGAGCGCAGGCGACAAAGAGCGAGCGCTGAGCATGGCGCTCAGCCAGGTTGAAAAGAGCTTCGGCAAGGGAGCGATCATGCGCCTCGGCGAAACCGCCGCGCAGAAGGTGGACGCAATCCCAACCGGCTCGATTAGCCTGGACGTCGCTCTCGGAGTCGGCGGAATACCCCGCGCTCGAATGACCGAGATTTACGGTACCGAGAGTTCCGGTAAAACGACCCTCGCGCTGCACGTCGTGGCAGAGGCACAAAAGCGGGGCGGCCTAGCCCTTTACGTCGACGCGGAGCACGCCCTCGACGTCGACTACGCTCGTGCGCTCGGTGTCGATGTAGACAAGCTCTATATCTCGCAACCTGCCACGGGCGAGGAGGCTCTGGAGATCATGGATGCCGTGATCCGCTCCGGGGCGGTCGATGTGGTTGTCCTCGACTCGGTTGCAGCACTCGTTCCGAAAGCGGAGATCGAGGGCGAGATGGGCGACGCGTTCGTCGGTATCCAGGCTCGCATGATGTCGCAGGCTCTTCGCAAGCTCGGCGGCCATGTGAGCAAGACGAAAACCGCAGTGATCTTCATTAACCAGCTTCGCGAGAAGATCGGCGTGCTGTACGGCAATCCCGAAGTCACGCCCGGAGGCCGCTCGCTGAAGTTCTGGTCGTCGGTGCGATTGGAAGTCCGGCGAGCGGAGACGCTCAAAGACGGCACCGAGTCCATCGGCGCTCGAACAAAAGTCAAGGTTGTCAAGAACAAAGTCGCGCCGCCTTTCAAGGCAGTTGAGTTCGATATCCTGTTCGGCAAGGGCATCAGCCGAGCCGGTGACCTGCTCGATGTCGCAAATCAATTGGACATCGTCGGCCGCAGCGGAACCTACTACAGCTTCGGCGAGTTGCGCCTCGGCCAAGGGCGGGACAACGCTCGAAAATTCCTCGAGGACAACCCGCAGATCCTCGAAGAGATCGATCAGAAAGTTCGCGCCGAGATGGTAGCGAAGCGCGCGGCGAACTATGCCGGCCCCGTTGTCGAAGACGACGAGGACGAGTCCGAAGACGAATAAACACCTGACGGGCGAACTAATGCAACCGCAGAGCAAGACGTTCGCCCTCGCTTTAAAACTCCTGCGAGCGCGGGATCGCTTCGAATCGGAACTGCGAGGCA
Source organism: Fimbriimonadales bacterium (assembly GCA_025922995.1). Taxonomy (GTDB): domain Bacteria; phylum Armatimonadota; class Fimbriimonadia; order Fimbriimonadales; family ATM1; genus JACDEQ01. The sequence continues at coordinate 2,149 of JAICGT010000021.1, read as the reverse complement.
AACTAGCTGCCTCCTCCTCCCCAAGTTCCGAGATCGATGAGGCGATCTCCGCGCTCAAGGCTTGCGGCTACATCGACGACACACGCTACGCCATCGCCGTGGCCTCCCGACTATCTCGCACAAAGTTCTGGGGGCGACGCAGGATCGCGGCTGAACTCCGACATCGCGGCGCAAATCGGGACGCCGTCTCGTCTGCGATCGAGTCGCTTCCCGACGACTCCGAAACTGCGCCGCTGTTGGTGCGGAAGTGCAAGAGCGTTGGCCCCACCCTGGCTCGGCGCCTCGCCGCCGCAGGCTACAACCATGGGCTAATTCGCGAACTGTGTGGACTCGAATAGCGCGATCTCGGTAACCTACGCGCATGCTTGCCTTCTTGCTGGCCGTCGCATCGCCTCTGCTTGCCGGCGTGAGCGAAGTTGCGTCACCCGGGATACCGGGACCCTTAGTCGTTTTCGGAAACACTGCCGAAGTCGTCGTAGCCGGCAAGCAGGGCAAATTCCTCGAGCCGGTAATTGCCACCGCCGAGTTCGGAAAGGGGAAGGTCGTGGCGTTCGGCCACGGAGGTTACTTTAGCGAAGGGGCGATGTCGGTCGGCCAGACGCGGCAGCTGCTGGTCAACGCGATCCGTTGGGCCAGGGCCCGCAACGGCGTCGTGGGCATCCATCGAGCCAGCGAGACCGAGGCGCTTCTCCGCGCCGAGGGCTTGGCGTCGAAGCGACTCTCCGAGATCGATCTTGCCGGCTTGGAGGGGATCTCTCTGCTCATCATCGACCCCAACAACGAGTCGCCGAAGCACGCGGCTTCCATCAGAAAGTTCGTCGAGGGCGGCGGCGGGTTGATGATCGCCGGGCTCGGGTGGGGGTGGCTGCAACTCAACCCCGGAAAGTCGATCCACGAGCACCCGTGCAACCTGATCGTCGAGCCGATGGGGATCGCCTGGGCAGACGGCTATCTCGAACGCAACGCCGGTTCCGGCTTTGTCGCCGCGCCTGGGCCGCCGGACACAAACGCCGCGACCGCGTTTGCGATGGTGATAGCGGGCAATGAGACGCCGCAAACCGGACAGACGCTGACCCGCGCCGTGGCAACCCTGCGGGCCAATCACCCGCTGGTAGCTGACCTGGACTTCCTTCTCTCAAAGATCAACCCGCCGCTACCGACTGAGCAGGCTCCGGTTCGAACGCAGGATGTCGTTGCTCGCCTGCGCCTTTCTTTGGACCTGCGGCGCAACGGCGGCGGCGCAAATGCGGCGTCGAGGACCTTCCCCGGAGTTCCGGATGGAGAGGCTCTGATCCTTGCAAAGACGGTCGACCTAGACCTGGCCAAAAAGCGCTGGCACAGCACAGGCCTTTACGCCCTGGCGGGCGAGCCGGTGCGTGTCGTGACCGACGCGTCGGGGGCCGGCTTGCGGCTGCGAATCGGCGCACATACGGACACGCTGTGGCACCTCGACGACTGGAAACGCGCGCCCGAGATTTCGATCTCGGTTCCGATTTCGACGCGCGTGACGGAAGCAACCAGCCCGTTCGGCGGCCCCATCTACATCGAGGTGCCGGCGAAGGCGCCCGCATCCAAGGTCTCTTTGCGTATCGAAGGCGCCGTTACCGCGCCGCACTACGTGCACGGAAAGACCACGCTCGACGAATGGAAGCTGATACGCAGCGCGCCGGCGCCATGGGCCGAACTCGAGTCGTCCAAGATCGTCCTTACCGTGCCGTCCAAGTTCGTTCGAACGCTGGACGACCCGAAGTCCCTGATGGACTTCTGGGACAAAGTCTCCGACGCTTGCGCCGACTTTGCGGCGATTCCGCGTACTCGAACCAGCGCCGAGCGCTTCGTCGCCGACGTGCAGATCAGCGCAGGCTACATGCACGCCGGCTACCCGATCATGACGCACCTCGACGCCGCGCCGAGAATGGTCGACTTGGCTTACCTCAGCGATACATCGAAGGGCGGCGACTGGGGAATGTTTCACGAAATCGGCCACAACCATCAGGAGCCGGACTGGACTTTCGAAGGCACCGGCGAGGTCACGAACAACCTGTTTACTCTCTATATCATCGAGACTGTAGTCGGCAAGGTGCCCGGCCACAGCGTCCGGTTCACCGATGACCAAATCATCGAGACGTTTCGAAAGCACCGCGTTGCG
>JAICGT010000020.1 GCA_025922995.1 Fimbriimonadales bacterium | reverse complement strand
TCGACCGCGAGTGCGACCGGTTGACGCGGCTCATCAACGACCTGCTTAATACGGCACGGATCGAAGCTGGCGAGAGCCTGAAGGCGAGTTACGCCGAAGTCGACGTGCGCACTCTTGCTCAAAAAGTGATTCTGATTCAGCGGCAATCCACAGATGGAAAAGGGCATCAGCTGATTTTGGATGCGCCCGAGGATTTCCCGAAGATCGTTGCCGACGAAGACAAGTTGGACCAAATTATTACCAATTTGGTAAGCAACGCTATCAAGTACTCCGGCGCAGAGACCACCGTCACCATACACCTAAAGGATGAAGGGGATAGCATTCTGATCGGTGTTGAGGATCAGGGCATGGGAATTCCGAAAGAACATCTCACCAAAGTGTTCGACCGATTCCATCGCGTGCACAACGAGGACAATCGAAAGATTTACGGCACAGGCTTAGGACTTTTCCTTGTAAAGCACCTCGTCGAGCATTTGCACCTCGGGGAGATTTGGGCGGAGTCGGAAGTCGGCGTAGGCTCTACATTTTGGGCACGCATCCCGAAGCGCATCGACATCGAAGAAGCCGAGCGGCGAAACGGTTAGGCCGTGATCGACCGCAAAACTTTGCGCACCGAAACGGAGCGCGTCCGCGCCGGGATGGTGCGTAAGGGTATCGATGCTCCGCTCGATGAATGGCTATCTTTAGACGAAGAATGGCGTTTATTGACCACTTCTTTGCAGGAGAAAGAAGCTGCGTCCAACCGCATGAGTCAAGAGATCGGCGCTCTTTTTGCCCAAGGCAAAAAGGACGAAGCCGCTGCGGCGCGAGAGCAGGCAGGTTCGCTTAAGGCTGAAATTGCCGAATTAACCGACAAAGATCGCGAGCTACGCGAACGACTCGATGAGTTGGAGTTACAGATTCCCAACCTGCCGCACTCTTCGGTTATCGACGGCACGTCTTCCGACGACAACGTGGAGATCAGGGCCTGGGGAGAGAAGCCGGCTGCCGAAAATACAAAGCCTCATTGGGATATCGCCGAAGAGTTGAGCATTTTGGACTTCGCTCGCGGCGCGAAAATTGCAGGCAGCGGATTTATTGTATTCAAGGGGATGGGCGCGCGCCTGCAGCGGGCGCTTATCAGCTATATGCTGGACAAGCATATTAAAGACCATGGCTACACCGAAATTTATCCTCCGTATCTGGTCAACCGAGAGTCGCTGATCGGCACCGGTCAATTGCCGAAATTCGAGCTCGACCAGTATCACATGGAGCGTGACGACCTCTTTCTGATCGCGACTGCGGAGATTCCTGTCACGAACCTACATCGTGATGAAATTCTCGATTATTTCGAGGTGCCGAAGAATTACGTGGCCTTTTCGGGGTGTTTCCGACGGGAGGCCGGGGCCGCCGGCAAGGATACACGAGGGCTGCTGCGCGTGCACCAATTCGATAAAGTCGAAATGGTGAAGTTCGTGGCACCGGAGAATAGCTACGCCGAATTGGAAACGCTCAGAGAAAATGCGGAGGCTGTGCTGCAGGAACTGGGCCTGCATTACAGGGTCGTCGATATTTGCGCAGGAGACATGAGTTTTTCCAACGCAAAACAATACGATTTGGAAGTTTGGGCGCCTGGCGTCGGGCAATACCTCGAAATTAGCAGTGTTAGCAATTTCGAGGATTTCCAGGCTCGTCGCGCGAACATCCGATATCGACCGGAGGCAAGCGCCAAGCCGCAGTTTGTGCACACATTGAACGCCAGCGGCGTGGCATGTCCGAGGCTAATGGCGGCGCTTTTAGAAACCTATCGACAAGAGGACGGAACCGTTGCGGTTCCGGAAGTCTTGCAATCCTATATGGGCACCGACCTGATTATTCCGCCTCAATAAGTGCGATCAATTCCTCGTCTGAGAGTTTTTCCAGTTCCTCTCTCCTGCCTCCGTCTGCTTCGGCCTTTGACCTGGCACGGCGTGCTCTGCCTTGCAGCATGCCGATGCGTTCCTCGCGAGTTTCTGCGATCAGTTTCGGCACGGGCGTCGGTTTGCCGTCGTCGTCGATTGCCACCATCGTGACCACGCAGCTATTGGTGTGGCGAATGGTCCCCTCGCGAATGTTTTCGGCGTAGACTTCGATTCGTGTCTGCACGCTGGTCCGACCCGCAAATTCCACGTGGCCCTCCATATGAACGAGTTCGCCAACGTCGATGGGGCTGATAAAGTCGACGCGGTCGAAACTTGCGGTTACGCAAACGCGCCCGGCGAATCGACTTGCAGTGACGTATGCGCAGTGGTCCAAATGTGACAAGATCGCGCCGCCAAAAACTTTGCCAAGAAAATTCGCGTCGTTCGGAGTCATTAGCTCCGAGATGCGGATAAATGTGGAGGCTATTGTTTTTGGCTGCATCACTGGTTTGCCGCGGCGATAATTGCGCTGAATTCGTCTGCATCAAGGCTTGCGCCGCCCACTAGCGCGCCGTCGATTTCCGTTTTCTCAAATAATGCGCGTGCATTGTTCCTTTTTACGCTGCCTCCATATAGAACTGCACACGATATCTGTGAGCGCTCTTTAATGAACTTGCAAATCCTGGCGGCTTCATCGGGATCGCACACCTGGCCGGTGCCAATCGCCCAGACCGGCTCGTAAGCAATCACTAATTCCTGCAACTCTTCCGCGGTAACAAGCGCAAGCGATTCTGCAAGCTGCGTCTGCAGAACAGGATCGGTGTGGCCGGCTGCGCGCTCTTCGGCGGTCTCACCGACACACAGGATCGGGGCGATTCCGACGAACGCAAGCGCGGCTAGCTTTTTTGAGACGGTCTGATTGGTCTCAGAGAAAAAACCGGGCGGCGTGTCATCAGCTACGCCGAATCTGCCTCGACGCTCGCTGTGGCCGACGATGCAGTAGCGACAACCGACGTCGACCAACATCCCGGGCGAGACTTCGCCCGTGAATGCGCCGTTTTCTTTCCAGAAAACGTCCTGCGCACCGAGAGATACCGAACTGCCTGCCAAGCAGTCTGCGACGGAGCGCATGGCGACGAAGGAAGGGAAAACGGCGACGTCGACTCCGGAACTCTTCGCAGCAGCAGACCGCACGGATCCGGCCAGCGATACCGCGCATGGAATCGTGAGGTTCATCTTCCAATTTCCTGCAATGAGCCGACGATTGTGCATGGTTGAGCCACAGGTAAACTTCCATGCGAACACGGAGGTTTCCCATTTGGCGACTATTGTAGCCCTTCACGCGCGAGAGATTTTGGATAGCCGCGGCACGCCGACGATCGAGGTCGATGCCATTTTGGACGATGGTAGTTTCGGCAGGGCTGCAGTCCCTTCAGGAGCAAGCACCGGCGCCCATGAGGCCGTTGAACTGCGTGACGGCGACAGTCAACGTTATGGCGGTAAGGGCGTGCTCAACGCCATCCAAAATGTTGAAGACCTCATAGCGCCGCACCTCGTCGGGCTGGACGCCTTGGATCAGATTTTCATCGACCAGGCGCTTATCGGATTAGATGGCACCGAGAACAAGAGCAATCTTGGCGCGAACGCGATTCTTGGGGTTTCTCTGGCGGTCGCCAAGGCTGCGGCGGACTCGTGTGGCTTGCCCTTGTACCGCTACGTCGGCGGCTCGTCGGCACATATGCTGCCGGTTCCTCTTATGAACATTCTTAACGGCGGCAAGCATGCGGCGAGCAATGTCGATATTCAAGAGTTTATGATCGCACCGGTCAATGCCGAGAGTTTTGCTCAGGCGTTGCGCATGGGCGCCGAAGTGTATACGTCGCTAAAAAAGGTCCTAGCGGACAAAGGGCATGGCTCTGGAGTCGGAGACGAGGGCGGGTTCGCGCCCAATCTCGAAACTCAGGAACTCGCGTTCGATTACATTGTCGAAGCCATCGATAAAGCCGGGTATGCACCGGGTGAAGACATTTGTTTGGCGGTCGACGCCGCGAGCACCGAATTCTATGAAGGCGGAAACTATCAGTTTAAGGCGGGTTCGGTCAAGGAACGGAGCGGGCCGGAAATGGTCAACTACTACGCAGAACTTTGCGACAAGTACCCGATTATCAGCATCGAGGACGGCCTCGCCGAAGACGACTGGGACGGTTGGAAAGCGATGACGGAGAGGCTCGGAGGCAGAGTGCAATTGGTGGGAGACGACTTGTTCGTTACGAACGTGGAAAGGTTGCACCGGGGCATCGAAGGCGGCTACGCAAACAGCATCCTGATCAAGGTCAATCAGATCGGTACGCTAACGGAAACGCTCGATGCCGTCAATCTGGCGCGGACTTCAGGGTACACGGCCGTGATGAGCCACCGAAGCGGTGAAACGGAAGACACGACGATCGCCGATTTGGCGGTCGCTTCCGGTTGCGGCCAGATCAAAACGGGCGCCCCATGCCGAACGGATCGCGTCGCGAAATACAACCAGCTTCTGCGAATCGAGGAGCAGCTCGACGCGACCGCGCATTACGCGGGCGGAAGCGTGTTCAAAAAATGGATGCGCCCATCGTAGCCGCCCGCGGAGTCTGAACCTACGGTGAAGACTGCGGCGTTCCGCAAGACGAAGATCGTTTGCACTCTCGGCCCGGCTGTGGATTCGCTTTCGCAAATCCGGCAGTTGGTGCGGGCGGGAATGAACGTTGCGCGAATCAACTGCAGCCACGGCGAGCCTGAAGCGCGGGCAAGATGGGTCGAGTGGGTACGCCAAGTCGCCTCGGAAGAGAGTGTGTACGTAGCCGTGATGTTCGACTTGCAAGGGCCGAAGTTCCGTCTGGGGAAAATCTACCGGGGCTCTATTTCCGTTGAGGTCGGCGACATCATCTCGATCGGAGAGGGCAAAGGCAAGCTGCCGATCGACCAACCGGAGATTCTCGCTGCGCTTACGCCGGGGAGGCGCGTGATCATCGGAGACGGGGACGTCTCTTTTAGGGTTGTTTCGACCGACGACGGACACCGCCTCAAGTGCCTAACCGGGGGTGAGATCCGCACCAGGCAAGGAATTACGGTTGCGGGCGTTTCGTTCGACTCGGCGCCGATTTTGCCGAAGGATGTCGAGGACCTAGAACAAGGTGCGAGCCTGGGGATCGACTACGTTGCGCTCAGCTACGTACGCCGCGCTCAGGATGTCGCCGAGGCAAAGCGGCTCGCGCATAAACTCGACCCGTCGCTTCGCGTTGTCGCGAAAATCGAAATGCGCGAGGCGGTAAAGAACATCGACCAGATTATTGCGGCATCCGACGGAATCATGGTTGCGAGAGGCGACATGGGCCTTCAGATGGCTATAGAAGACGTTCCTTTGGTGCAAAAACGCATTATCGGCCTGTGCAGGGGCGCGGGGAAGCCGGTTATTACAGCTACCCAAATGATGGAAAGCATGGTCGTCAATCCGCGTCCGACACGTGCCGAGGCGACCGATGTTGCCAATGCGATTTTCGACGGCACCGACGCGATCATGCTCAGTGGTGAAACGGCTTACGGAAAGCACCCAATTCTCGCCGTGCAGTATATGGACCGGATTGCCAAAAAGACCGAAGTGAGCGCGGCGTATCTGCGATCGATAGTGGACCCGAAAGGTGACCGAGTTTCGGAAGCCACCGAAGCTGTCGCTCGAGCCGCAGTAGAAATTGCAGGATCGTTGAACGTGAAGGCGGTGGTTTGTTTTTCGAGCAGCGGCTTTAGCGCGCGCATGGTAGCCAAATACCGGCCGAAGGCAGTCATTATTTGCGCAACCCCGATCCTGAAAACAGCGCGCCAGGCAGCCCTGTATTGGGGCGTCAAGCCCTTGCAAACGCCGCCGTTCGGCGCAACGGAGGACATGATAGACCGCGGGTTTAAGGCTGCGGTCGAGGCAAGGGACTTGGCGGTGGGCGACATGGTGGTCGTTACCGCCGGCCTTCCCGTCGGACGACCCGGGACGACGAATTTTGTTACACTATTGAAAGTTGATTGACATGGATAGGAAATCAAGGAAGAAGGCAAAGAGATACACGTTACTTGCGATCGTGACCCTTTCGCTCGCCATCGCAGCTTTTGCGACCCGCGACGATTGGGGGCGATTGCGAGATCAGCAAAGTTTGGCAAACTCGGCAGAAGCCGAGCGGCAAGCAGCCGAGCTGAAGCGCGCAGAGCTCACTGAAAAGCGCGCACGGCTCGAGACCCCCGCCGGGCAGGAGGAGCAGGCCCGTTCGCTCGGATATCGACGACCCGGCGAAGAGCCTTTGCGCACAAAGTAGCGGTTACATCAAGCTCGCAGGATCGACGTCGACAGTCACGAGGAGCGGCCGCGCGACGGCGAATTCTCTTGACCGTGGGAAGTCGGCCATCTGATATTCGAGGGGCAACTTCAGCAGGACGTGGGATCGCCAGTTGCCGTGCAACCGGGCGAGCGCGCACTCGGCGGGGCCGTAGATGACGGCGGTTCCACTCAGCCGCTGGTCGAGCTTCGAGCGCACCGATTCGGCGGCCGTTGCCACAGTTGAGCGGTTCGGCCCAGAAATCACGACGTTTACCAGCCTCACGAAGGGCGGGTAGCCGGCGTCGCGCCGCTCCTGAATCTCCTCGGCAAAGAAGCCCTCGTAGTCGTGTTGCGCCGCAAAGCGAATCGACGAGTGGTCAGGAGAGAAGCTCTGGACGATCACGCTGCCGGGCTTCTTACGACCGGACCTGCCGGCAACTTGGGTAAGAAGTTGAAACGTCCGCTCGGCGCTGCGGTAGTCGGGAATGGCAAGACCGATGTCCGCCGCGATGACACCGACCAGCGTAACGTTCTCGAAGTCCAGGCCCTTTGCGATCATTTGCGTGCCGACAAGAACTTGGGTCTCGCCACCGCGAATCCTCCCGAATACTTCCTCTACCGCTCCTTTGCGCGAGGCAACGTCGCGATCAAGGCGCTCGACGCGAACTGATGGAAACTCTCGCTTCATAAACTCCTCCACCTTTTGCGTGCCGATTCCCAGAGGACGGATTCGCAGAGAGCCACAAGACTGACACCGATCTTCGACCTTCGCGCGATGATCGCAGTGGTGGCATCGCAAACTGGGAGGGCGCGAGTGGAAAGTCAGCGCAACCGAGCACCTGGGGCAATTAGGAGAGAAGCCGCAGTCTCGACAAAGGAGCGATCTGGCAAACGCGCGCCGATTTATGAACAACATCGCCTGCTCACCTCGCGCAAGGGTCGCCGTCAATTCCTCGCGCAACCGGCTCGAAAGCAGCGATGGCTTCCTGCTCTTGTAAGCCTCTCGGAGATCCTCGATGTGGACGGTCGGTAGCGACTCAGTTGCCGCTCGAACAGGCAGTCGCAACAACTCGAATTCTGCTTGGGACGCCCGGTGGAACGTTGTTATGGAAGGTGTCGCCGAACCGGACACCAGGACTGCTGCTGAAGTGGCTGCGCGGCGCTCAGCCAGCGCGCGAACGTCATAGCGAGGGTTTGACTCCTGCTTGTAGCTGACGTCATGCTCCTCGTCGACGACGATCAAACCAAGGTTCGTGAGCGGAGCAAAAATTGCGCTTCGCGCACCGACAACAACGGGAGCATCTCCCGATGCGGCACGCCTCCAATTGCGAAGCCGCTCGCCGGTTGCGAGCCCGCTGTGCATCACTGCGACTGCAGGGCCGAAGCGGGCGCGGAGATGGCCGACGACCTGCGCAGTGAGCGCGATTTCGGGCACCAAGTACAGCGCTTGCTTTCCCAGGGCGAGGGTCTCTGCGATCGCGCGCAGGTACACCTCCGTTTTTCCGCTGCCGGTTATGCCGAACAAAAGGAACTTGCCGCCGAGCCGAGATTTCAAGGCTTCGCAGATTCGACTTACTGCCGCCGCCTGGTCACGATTCAGGCTGTGACCCACGACGTCTGTTTTTTCGACCTGATCCTCGCTCAGCGCGACAAGCAGTCCCGCGTCCAGCAGGGCGCGGACGGTGGCTTCCGAGACGCCAGCGAGCACTGCAGTTTCTGCGAGGGTGAGGCTCGTCCTTGGCGCGTCCAGCAGCGCCGCCAGGCACTGAACCTGCGCCGGTTTTTGACTCGCTTCGCTGCCGATGAACGCCCTTGCCTCGCTCACGTCGGCGATACCCACGCCCGACGGACGTGTTCGCCGTTCGGCCGGTATGGTCACGACACGGCTAACCGCGCCCTTCGCCAGCAGCGCTTTCAGGGCCGACGTTGCGAACGGCTTGAGCGATTTCTCCGATGCGCTGCCTCGCTTGGTTATCGCGTCGATAATCGCCCGCTGGGCAGGCGTGGAAGCCTCTCCGCTGCCCAGTTCGTAGGAGGTGCTTAGCCGGGTGCGGATGCCCGGCGGCATGGCGGCGGCAACCGCCGACCCGGGAGTCGCCGCAAACTCGGACTCGACATAGTCGAGCAAGGAAAGTATTTGCTCGGGCAACGACATCCCTTGGATTTTTTCGGTGACCGGCCTGAGCCGAAATCCAAGCGTGTCTGCGTCGATGGATTCAACGCCGAGCGCGAATCCAACAACTGTTCGAGCCCCGAACGGTACTAGCACGGCGTCGCCTCGCGACAGTTGCATGCCGTCCGGGACGGCATACGTATAGCTATCCTCAATTTCACCTGCCGGGATATCCGGGACGACCTGGGCTACGCGCACGCCTTAGTATTGAATATGTTCGGCGTTGTAGGAAACAACGGAGACCAGATCGCTCTCCGCTTCAACCTCGCCGCACAGGATGGCGTGGCGAATGTTCCCGGAGCATCGAACTCGCGAGCCGGGCAAGACTACGGCATCCTCGATCGACGCGCACTCGACAAGGCTCCCTTCGCCGATGCTGACCGACTGCCCGATCTCGCCGACAACGGAAGCGCCGTTTCCGATTTGGACGCCGTTCTGCATCAAGTAACCCGAGGTCTCGAGGAAAGAGTCGAGAGTGCCAGTATCGAACCAAGCGCCTTGATAAATGCCTGCCCGGACGTCGCCACCGCTGTCGATAAGAAGTTGGATGGCGTCGGTGATTTCGAACTCTCCGCGCGTCGACGGCTGCAGGTCCGGCAGGACATCCCAAATCATGGAGTCGAAAAAATAAACACCTTGCATTGCAAGTTTCGATTCGGGCACGGGCGGCTTCTCGACGAGCTTGACTATCCGTTCGCCTTCGGTGTTGGCGACCCCGAACCGCGAAGGATCCTCCACGGCCTTTACCAAGTTCAGGTTGTTGCAGCCCGTTTCGTGAAACCGATCGGCAAAAGGCTTAAGGGTCGAGCCGTAGATTCCGTCTCCGAGATACATAACGAAGTCGTGCCGACCAATGAACTCCTCTGCGCATTGCAGTGCGTGAGCCAGCCCCTTCGGCTCGTGCTGAACAACGTAGGAGAGCGTGATACCGACATCGTTACCAGTTCCAAGCGCAGATTCCATCTGATCTTTGTTTTCTCCGACGACGAGGCAGACGTCCCTTGCGTCTATTTCCTTGAGGCGATCGAAAACGTAGTGAAGGGTCGGGCGTTCGGCAATGGGCAGCAGGGGTTTCGCGATATGTCGCGTGATCGGATAAAGCCGCGTTCCCTTGCCGGCGGCCAGTACAACGGCTTTCATGAACAGGGGTATCTTGAACGTTGCGCCAAGGATGGTGCAAGCCTTATGCGAAAAGTCGCCTTTGGATGGGTGTTATTGCCTCTGGCGCTCGGCGCCGGCTGTAAAGAAGATGTGCGGGCGACTTTGCCGAATCCGATGGAAGGCATCATCGTTGAAAGCGGCAATGCCGGCTATCAGGCTTACGTGGAAGCCGCCAAGATGATGGAGGATCGCGGCTCGAAGTACATCGGGCGGACGACTTGGAGCCCCGACCGAAAGGACGCCATCGTTGCCGCAGCGCGAGACCCGATCGCGAAGATTCAGGGAATCACGGACGCGCAATTCGGCCAAACCTGGGCGGAGATCACCGGACCCCGTCCGCATACGCGCGGATGGCGAACCATCGGCAGGGCATTGGCTTGGCGAATCGAATCGGCGTTGAAAACCGGAGACAACACCGTCGCGATCGAGAGCTTCCTAGTCGCCGT
>JAICGT010000019.1 GCA_025922995.1 Fimbriimonadales bacterium | reverse complement strand
GTCCGGGCTCGCTTCCGCTTCACGCAGACCGGGCCGGTGCTGGCGTTTCCGTGGTCCATCGGTGTGGATCAAGCGGTCTGGATCAACACACCCTAGCCGTCGCTGACGGCGACTAGAACGGCGATGCCTTGGTGGCATCGCCGTTCGCATATCCGCCTTCGATCAGTGCGGCCCGGCGTAGATAGGGATATTCCACGGCTGGAACGGAGGTGGAAAATGAACGAACGGATCGAACTTCTCGAGGCACGCCTCGCTCGGGCGGAAAAAACCGCTCGGGTCAGCGCCATGATCGCTGCGGCGACTGTCGCGCTTGCGCTGGCAGTCGGATGCGGCTCGAACAGCTTCAAGACCCTGAAAGCAGAGCGAATTGAAGTAATTGACAAGAACGGCAAGACGGTCGGGCTGCTCTTTGGCGATGAGCAGGGCGGCGGCATCAGCTTCAACGACGCCGACGGTCGACACCGTATCAAACTCGCCGCGACGAATGAAAACCCTCGGTTGGAGATGTATGACATCGCTGGCAAGGTTCGCGTGACGCTGAACGCCGAGGGCGAGGGCTCCGCTCTTGCGCTATGCGATACCAACGGTACTCCGCGCGCGAGCTTGTTACACTTTGACGACCAAAGCTTGGTGAGCTTCTTCGACGCTGACGGCAAGCTTACGATGAAGATCCCCGACGACTAGGTCGCAACCGCGACCACGGCTAGGCAGTATCATTTAACCGAGGCACATCATGAAATTTAGGCTCTCCCTCGTAGTGGCCGCCGGGCTAATTGTAACGGCGGCATTGGCACAAGATGCCAACCCCAAGGTCACGTTTTCAGCTAAAGCGGCTGGAATCGAGACGATCGTCGACGCCATCGCCAAGCAGACCGGCGCGAAGATCGCAGCCTCGCCCGCCATTGCCAACGAAGTCGTCCTGGTATCGGTCAAAGACGTTCCGCTGGAGTCGCTGCTGGCTCAGCTGGCCGATGTCGTTTCGGGGGAATGGAAGCTGTCGGGCGACGGCATTCGGTACCTGAACTACGACGACTCGCTGTTCCGCCGCCGTTCTCGCGAAGCGCACGACCGTAGGGTCGTGGCGTTCAAGAAAGATATCGAGACCAGCCTGAAGGACATCGCCGAAGAAGAAAAGGCAGCCGCTGAAATGATGGAGGGTGAGGAAGCCGAGGAGTTTCAGATGCCGGACTTCCCGTGGGCATCCACCGATAAATGGGTACTCAAGATTCTCCAGCGAATCGACGCTTCGAGGGTCGTCGGCGTTGGCGACGCCCGTATCGTTTTTTCGAGCAAACCAACCCGCACTCAATTGCCGCTACCTAACATCAGCGACCTCCTGGTCCCGATGATCGCCGAGCACAACAGAGCAGCGGAAGCGCGGGCAAAAGTAGAAGCGGAGATTCGCGAGGAAGACCCGCGAACCGTGCAAGAGAAGGCTCGCGAGGAGCAAATGCGGCAGCTGTTCGGCGGGTTTATGGATCCGGACGACAAGCCGATCACGGCTCCACCGGCAAAGGTACTCCTGGTGATCAAGCGCGGCGGATTGATGAACATGTTCGGAGCCTCCGCCGACCTCGCGCTTTTTGATGCCGAGGGCAAGCGTATTTACAGCGCATCCAGTTCGGTCGACCTCGGGGAAGACACCGGGAGCATGTCGGAGATCATCGAAGCGGTCATGCCCGACGAGAACCCGCAGCAACCCAAAGTCGACACGACGAAGCCCATCGAGTACTCCGCCGAATCTCAGGAGATGATGAAGCTGTTCGACATGAACGGTATGGCGGCGATGTTCGGCGCGGGGGCGCCCAAAGTCAGCGAAGGCCTGATGTCGAAGCTACAAAAGCCGACGCTGTATGACCCTTTGTCGTTTGCTCCAAGCGACTCGCTCCTGTTCATTGCATCCGACCGGAAGCTGAACGTTGTAGCCGGCATCCCCGATGCCATCACCGGAATGTCCGATCTGATGGTAGCCAAGGGCATGACCGTCGGTGCGTTCATAGAGCGCATGCAGAACAACAGGGCGCTTGCGATCGAGACCAAAGACGGCTGGTTCACGGTGCGCCCGTTCGACCCGGACACTACCAAGCGATTTCGCGTAAACCGAAAGGCGTTGCAAAACCTACTTGAAGCAGCGACTGACGGCGCTCCTTCGATGGATGCGATCGCGGCCTACGCGCTTGCGAACGAATCTCCCATGAAAACCGAGATCGTCATGCCCTACATCACTTTGTTTGTGCCGTCGATCTTCGCCGACATGATGATGGGCGCCCGTGGCTGGAGCGCTCTGCGGCTCTATGGAACGCTGAACCCGTCGCAACGCAACACGCTGCGCGCCGGTGGGCAGATCGGATTCGGCACGTTGACGCCGCCCCAGCGAGCGCACGTTGAAGAGCTTGTTTACGGAGTCGAGACCTCACTTCAAGTAATCGACCCTTCGAAGCCGACCGACGAGCTTCCTGAATTCATGAGAATGGCCGGAGCCATGTTCGGCGGGGACCGGGGCATGGACTATCGCACCGAGCCGACCGAAGTGATGCCCAACGGCTTGCCGAGTCAGGGCGTCGTCGCGGGATTGCTCGAAAAGAAACCGATCCTAACGCCTGCCGAGGGCATCCTGAGCAAAATGGGCTTCGACGCGTCGATGGTTGCCATGTTTACGTTTGCCATGCAAATGCCCGAAGCTGCGGGCCAGATGCCCGAGTTCGGTCCGATGAAGCTGGGCGAGCGAACGATCCTCAACTTGCGCTTCGTTGTCGCGCCGAGCGTCGAACAAACCGAGCGCATTAGCGCAGACGCGCCTTCGACCGACAAGTCCACTTATGGAATGGACAACCTTCCGCCGGCCATGAAGGCTGCTGTCGAGAAGGAAATGGCCAAGTTGAAGAAGCTCGGCATGTTCGGTGACGGCGGGACGAACTAAAGGCGAACGCCGAAGACCAACTCGAACTGGTTGAGCCCGCGATTCGGGGGATCGACGCCTGCGTTGCTAACGTGGCTCCATCTAATCCCGACGCGAGTTGCGCTCGGGTCATCGCTGAAATACATACCGCCGCCGATGAAAGACACAAAGTTGAGTTGCGAATTGACGTCGATGGATATGCCGTCGGTCAACGACAGTCCGGTGCCTAATTCCAGGTAGCCGTTCTTGAGCACACCCCGGGCGCCGGTCCAGCGCGCCCCGATCCCACCGACAATTCCTGTGAAACCGTCGTCGCCGGCGAAGCTCCGAAACAGGCGTAGGTGGACTGCCTCTTGCGCCAGGATAGTGTCCTTGATTCTGAGTCGTTTCGACGGCCGGTTCCACTCCATTCCCGCACTTATGCCGTACCGAATTTCGCTCGTGCCGAGAACCTTATAGGAGTGGGCGACGCTCAACTCCAACACCCTGCCTTTCAGGCGATCCGTTACAAACTGCGGCTCCTGAAGGGCAACATCCCCAAGACTTCCAAGTAACATGTGACCCGCCGATTTTACACGACAACCTTCGCCCGCAAGAACCGCGAATCTCACAAATCCCGGGAGTTTTAGCGGTAGATCTCGTTACGATGGTATAGTCTAGGAACCTACGCGCCAAATTAGTCGTCGCGTTACTTATGGACCGCCAGGCCGGTGGTTCATTGGTGGGAGAAATTAAAGTGAAAAGAACTGCTGTCATTGCCTTGTCGGCTCTCTCGGCCAGCATGTTTGGCCAGGCTTTGGGAACTTGGTCGGAAATCAACTGGCCAAACGGCTACTACGTACGGGCCATCCACCTCGTATTGCTTCCCGACGAGCGCATGCTCCTCTGGAACAGCTCATATTCGTTCGGACAGCCGCTGCCGGACACCCCTCGACTCACGGTGGTCTCGCCCGCGACGAATCACGCCTACAACGTGTTCAGCGTTGGCGGAGCGGCGAATACCACGACCAACCTGTTCTGTGTAGGCTTCACCATGTTGGAAGACGGCAGGCTGTTTGCGGCAGGCGGCCACAAAATCGAGAACGGCTACGGGGACGACCGCATCAACGTATTCGATTGGCGGAACCCGAACAACGAATGGATCACGGGCACAAACCTGATGACCCAGCTTCGCTGGTATCCGACTGTGACCTACCTTCCCGATCGCCGTGTTCTGGTTACCACGGGAATCGGCGGCCCAACGCACTCACCAAGCTATATTCCCGACCTCTGGGTTGTCGACGTGCCTTGGCTCAACACTCCACTCAAGGACTACCACGCCGCACTGCCGACGTACCCCACCGTGGACTCGTATTATCCGTTCTGGTTTGTCGATCCCAAAGACGGGAACATGTTCCTCGCAAATCGCGGCAAGTCTGACGAGACACCCAACGCGAACAAGAAGCTCAACCTTGCAACCCTCCAGCTTTCGAGCTACGGGGTTTTGTCGAACCAAGACATGAACGTGCGCCGCCAATACCCCAGTGCCGTCATGATCAACGCGAAGAACGACAAAGGGAACCGCGAAGCCATCGTCGTAATGTCCGGCGGCTCTAAAACCGGCGAGTCGACCCTGTCTTCGAATTCTGCGTTGTTCGCAAACCTCTACGACGACCCCCCGGTCTGGACAGCCGCGCAACCCATGAATTACACACGCCAGTGTCACACGCTCGTGGCTCTGCCCACCCGCGACGTGATCGCGTTCGGCGGGACGGACCGCTTCGGAACCAACGGGACTCCGTACCTTGCCGAGGCTCTGCCACGGAGGGCTCCCGAGCTATG
Organism: Fimbriimonadales bacterium; assembly: GCA_025922995.1. Classification (GTDB taxonomy): domain Bacteria; phylum Armatimonadota; class Fimbriimonadia; order Fimbriimonadales; family ATM1; genus JACDEQ01. Next base: position 5,555 of record JAICGT010000019.1, on the reverse strand, counting down.
GAACCCCTTCGCAAACGACCGCGCTACTCGCCCCTGGAAACTCATGGCAATGTCGGAGCGAGAAATCCCGCGTGGCTATCACTCGACTGCGCTGCTGATGCCGGACGCACGCGTGATGACGGCAGGCGGCGAGCCTGAAGGGGCCGCTCCAGGGACCGGATTCGAGTGGCAAAAGGTGCCGCAAATCTACTCTCCGCCCTATGGTGGGCGAGCAGACTGGATAACCCGCAGGCCCACACTTTCGGACGTTCCGGCAACGGTCGGCTACGGCGACACGTTCAACGTCACCATGTCGCCCAACGCGACGAGTAACGAGCCGATAACGCGATTGATGATGATTTCCCCAGGCGCGGTAACCCACGCTTTCAACGAGCGCCAAGAGGTTTACGAGCTGGACTTCGTTCACCTATCGGGCAACACATATCGCGTTAGCGCGCCGGCTTCGTCGCGCCTGGTGACGCCCGGCTACTACATGCTCTTTGCCGTGGATGCGACGGACGACGGAACTCCCGGCGAGACCCGAATCAAAGGCATCCCGAGTGTCTGCAAATGGATTCAAGTGAAGGACTTCGAGCAGATTTTCGTCACGGGCGGAAGGATCGCCCGAGGTAGTTCACCGAGCGCGATCAATTGGTCAGAGCCGGCGGAGCTTTTGCTTGGCGAGAACGCGTACCTCGGTTCGGCGGTGTTCTACGGCCCTTGGCTGAACGGCCCGCGGGTCGAACTCGAGTTCGAAGGGAACGCAACGAACGCTTCGCCCGCGAAAGTGCGGTTCTCTACGCAGCTGAAAGTCCTGGGCGACGGCCAGATGAAAGTGTTCTTCAAGGATCACACGACGAACGCCTGGGTCCTCACCGACACGCGCAGCGTTAACGGCGTCGAGAAAAACTACGAAATCGTCGCCAACAACACGAACTTCGTGAGTCCGTCGGGCAAAATTGCCGCGAAACTCGAGTTCAGGCAGACCGCTCCGGCGTTGTCTACGCCTCGCGTTTTCATCGACGTGGCCGAGTTCGGCGTGCGCTAGCGTCGCGCTCGCGCCCACCGCCCGTCCGGTACAATGGGATTAGCGCCCCGAGCGAATTCGCTCGGGGCTGTCACCTACAAGGGAGTAGATATTTTTGGCCGCTGACATCCATCGAATCGTCGCCACGGACTGTGGGTCCACGACCACCAAAGCAATACTAATAGAAAAGACCGCGTCGGGCGAATATCGCCTTATGGCACGCGGCGAAGCGCCGACGACCGTCGAAAAACCCTTCGAGGACGTCACCGTCGGAGTCCTCAACGCCGTCCGCGAACTCGAAGAAATCACCGAAGCGTCACTCGGCGCGAAACGCACTCTTCTGAAGGACGGTAAAGTGTGGCGGTTCTTGAAGGGCGGGCACATTGTGGACCAGCAAAACGATCCCGACCAAGGCTCAGACCTCTATCTGAGCACATCGTCTGCCGGTGGCGGCCTCCAGATGATGGTGGCCGGCGTCGTGAAAACGATGAGCGCGGAGAGTGCCGAAAGGGCGGCCCTGGGAGCCGGCGCGATTTTGATGGACACGCTCGCCGTGGACGACGGCCGGAAGGACTTTCAAAAAGTCGAGAGGCTGCGACAACTGCGACCGGACATCATTCTCATGTCCGGCGGCACCGACGGCGGCACGAAAGACCACCTGGTCAACATGGCTTTAGTCATTCGAAGGGCCGACCCGAAACCGAGATTCGGAGACATGAAGCTGCCGGTTATTTTCGCGGGAAACAAAGAAGCGCGCGAGGACGTGAAGCGAGAAGTCGGGCCGTCTATCGAGGTCCATGTCGTCGACAACATCCGACCTACGCTCGACAAGGAAAACCTAGGCCCTGCGCGTGAAGAAATTCATGAGCTGTTCCTAGAGCACGTGATGCAGCAGGCGCCCGGATACAACAATTTGCTTGACTGGACGAGCGAGGAAATCATGGCGACTCCCAACGCCGTGGGCAAGTTGATGGAAAGTTTCGCGAGAAACCGCAACATCAATATCCTCGGCGTGGATATCGGCGGCGCAACCACCGACGTATTTTCGGTCTTCGGCGGCATTTTCAACCGAACCGTTTCGGCGAATTTAGGCATGAGCTATTCCATCTGCAACGTGCTGAAAGAAGCGGGAACTTCGAATATTGCGCGTTGGCTGCCGTTTGAAATGGACGAATTCGATTTGCGAAACCGACTGCGCAACAAGATGATCCGTCCGACAACCATCCCGCAAACCTACGAAGATTTATTGATCGAGCACGCCGTCGCAAGAGAGGCGCTGAGGCTCGCATTCTTGCACCACAAGTCCTTAGCGCGCGGCTTGGTCGGAATGCAAACGCAGCGAACCATCGGCGAGGCCGTCTCGCAGGAAGCAGGCGGTCAAACGCTCGTCAAAATGATGGACCTAGATATGATCATCGGCTCGGGCGGGGTTCTCAGCCACGCGCCGGATCGCCGCCAGAGCGCGCTCATGATGATTGACGCGTACGCCCCCGAAGGCATCACGATCCTTACGGTCGACTCGATCTTTATGATGCCGCACCTCGGCGTGCTCTCCGAGCACCAGCCTGCAGCCGCAGCCGAAGTTTTCGAGCGCGACTGCCTCGTGCGAATCGGCACATGCATCGCGCCGGCAGGCACCGGCAAGGCCGGAGAGCCTTGCTTGCGGTTAACGGGCACGGGGCTCGACGTTTCGGTAGCTTGCGGCGAGTTGAAGGTTGTTCCGTGGGATCCGGCTACGACACCGGAAGTATCGATCGACCCCAGCCGAGGTTTCGATGTCGGCGCCGGAAAAGGAAAGCGCATTGTGGCGTCGACGACGTCGCAAGGCAGCACGAAGCTCGAAGCCGGGCTAGTCGGCCTGATCGTCGACTGCCGGGGCAGGCCGCTCGCCATCCCCGACGACGCCGGTGCTCGACGCAAGATGATGTTAGACACTTTGGAAGCTTTCGGGCTTCCTAGGCCGGAGTAGGCATTGCAGAAAGAAAACAAGCATCTAGACGCGGCAACAGCCGCCGAAGCCCTGCGTCAGGTATTGCAGGGAGAGGATTTCCACGGCCCAAAACAGGCGACCGCCCGCATAAGGCTCCAAGCGGCGACGTCACAGCACCCGGGCGCGCCATACACGATAGCTACGAATGCGATGCACGCCGTTTATTGGAACCGCATTTGGCTTGCGAAACTGCGCGGAATAAAAAAGCCCGCGATGATTGAAGATTGGCGAGTTCCCAGCGCAGCCGAATGGCCCGAGATTCGACTCGGCCTGGTGGAGACCGTCGAAGAAGCTTACGAAATCGCAAACGCTCACCCGTTCGAACACTCCATGAAAAACGATACGGTGGCGTGCAAGACGTTGCTCGCTATAGCAGTGCACACGGCGTACCACCTGGGTCAGATTTCGCTTCTAAAAGAACTTTCCAAGTAGCGCTAACCGACGAGTTTTTCTCTTAGCGCTTTCATTGCCGCTTCGGTGCGGCTATTAACTTGCAGGGCTTTTAAGATGCCGCTAACGTGGTTCTTAATGGTCTTTTCAGCCAAACCGATCTTGGTCGCAATTTCCTTATTTCGAAATCCCCTTGAAATGAATTCCAGAATTTCCTGCTCTCTCTCGCTCAGTTCATACAGGTGCTCGTCATCGACGTCGTCGTCTTCCTTCTGTCTGCGAAATTCGGAAATCACCCGCGAAGCAATCGCCGGCGTTAGCGTCGTTTCACCGTTGTGCGCGCGTCGGATGGCATCGATTACCTCTTTTGGTGTGCTTGTTTTTAGAAGGTACGAAATGGCTCCCGATCGCACCGCTTCGAAAACGTTTTGGTCGTCTTCATGAACGGTAAGAATCACAACCGCAGTATCGCGTTTTCGCTTGGTAAGCTCACGCAGGCATTCCAACCCGCTCATTTTCGGCATTTGGATGTCGGTGAGCAATACGTCGGCATTGTGCTGCATCACCATGTCTGCGGCCTCTCGTCCGTTCATCGCCACACCGGCAAGCTCTATATCCGGCGCGCTCGCTAGCACGCTCGTCAAAGCTTTGCGATACCCCGCTTCGTCGTCCGCAACTACAACGCTTATCTTGGTCGCCATGACGATATTCTATCCCAGCGTGAAGCGAGCGCGAACCTTCGCCAAGCCTTCCACTTCCGAACGACGCCGCGCTTCAACCAAGTCAGGGGCAGTTGCGCTAAAACGAACGTGCTCTGAAGCAGCTAGCTCCCTTCCTTGTTCGAGGTGAGCAGCCGCCAGGAGCAGCTCGATTAATTTGCAAGGCGCGCGCCGACGAGCCTCCTCGAGCCACCGCGCGCGAGCCTCGATCAACCCTGCGTCATGCAGCAAGTCCGCCACTTCCAAGAACGGCTGCGGATCGGCGCCCCAAGCATCCAGCAGAGGTTCGGGTTTCGCGTCTTCCGGAGCGCTGAGATAGGCGTCGGCACGCAGAACCGGGTCGAGCGGCGCCAAGTAGTGTGCGTTGGGCAAGTCGTGCTCGTTGTCCTCGTTCAGTTGGCGCAGGCACCAGTTCTTCGCCCACCAAATCAACGGGTCGTCGCCCCGCAGGATCGCTGCGTCTTCGAAGCGTTCGGCCGCTTCGCTCCAGCGCAGCCTTCTCATGGCCTGGAGTCCGAGCGCGAAGGCTGCTGCGGACGCGACGCTCGGCAGACGCTCGGCAGACATGAGCGCAGCCCGGTCGTCTACCACAGCTTCGAGCGACGGAATCGGGGCAACGTCGACGACTTCTCGACCTGGTTCTTCTGCACGGCTATCCAAGATCACCTTGCCCCTGTTGTCACGCAATTGGAACGCCTCGATCTCGCCGGGAAGCGATGCCAAGGACGTTACCGACAACTCCGTCGGCCCGGCGTCGACCTTCACGTCGAACGTCCTGCCCTCGACCCCGACGAGGAGGAGGTGGTTCGGGCGCGCTTCGGCCGTCGCAATCGTGAGCTCGTCGTTGGCCATCATCGCGATGGCGTGCTCGGAGGCATGATCGATCCGCTCGAGGTCTGGGTGCAGCAAGATGCGAGCCTCGACCGTTGCCGTTTGGTGCGGCCCGAGTTGCCACTCTCGTTTTCCGAACGTCGAGCCAACCACGCCGAGAGCTCCGTTCACATCGAAGGCTTCTGCCGCATGCCGAACCGGACAGACCACCATCGGGCCGGCCGGCCACACGCAGATGTGGGGCGAACACTCGGCCGGTGAGAGCCCGCGATTGAAAACCGACAGCCGAACGGCGACCGAAGCGACACCGGGGGCAAGCGACACCCACGCATGCCAGGTCAGCCTTCTGTCCCAGTCGGTTCCCGAAAGAATCAGGCATGCCTGCTCGTCGTCTGCTTGCTGAGCGACGAGCGCCGTAGATTCCAACTCCTCGGCTGGCCAGAAGCCGATTCCCTGTTGCAACTTTTCCTTCCCGTCGCGCTTGTCGACCAATGACACGATTCGGCCGCGCCCGGCCGATGCCGAAATCCGCAGAAATTCGTTTTCGATGGTCCAAGTTCCGGCATCGGCGTCTCGCGAGGTTGACAGGCGCACGCCTTGATTCTACCGACGGTAGAAT
>JAICGT010000018.1 GCA_025922995.1 Fimbriimonadales bacterium | reverse complement strand
AACATTTCGCCTACCGGGCAGCGAGCCCTAGTTGCGGCAAGGGGTTGGATTTTCACGATTCCAGCCGATAAGGGTGATGCACGTTTGCTTAATGAAAGGCAGGGCGTGCACCGTCGCGATCCAGCGTGGTCTCCGGACGGAAAGTCGATTGCTTACATTTCGGATCAAAACGGAAATCAGCAGTTGGCGCTTTATGATAACGCGACTTCGACCGAGAGTTTTATCAACTTGGGAGATTCTCCGGCGTATTACCACAACCCAAATTGGTCACCTGACTCCAAATTGGTTTCTTACACGGACAACCGCAATAAGCTATGGGTTCTCGACGTTGCGACCGGTAAGAACACGATGGTGGATTCGTCGACGTACACCGACCCCTACGTCAATATGAATGCGACGTGGTCTCCCGATTCAAAGTGGCTGACGTGGTCTCGCGACCTCGATAGCCATATGCAAGCGGTGTTCGTTTACAACGTGGATACTGCTGTAAGAACACAGATTACCGACGGCCTTTCTAACGCGAAGAGCCCGATATTCGATCGCGACGGCAAGCATCTGTATTTCTTTGCGAGCACAAATACCGGGCCATCGATCAGTTGGCTGGATATGTCCAGCTTCACGAATCCCGGAGTGACGAGCGGCGTTTATTGTGTTGTTTTGCGCAAGGACCTACCTCATCCCTTGCAGCCGCAGAGCGACGAAGAAACGATTAAAGAAACGCCGCCTCCCGCAGACCCCGAAAAGCCTGCCGAGCCGCCGAAGAAGCCAGAAGAGCCTAAGTTCAACATCGATCTCGAGAACATTGAACACCGGATCATTTCGCTTCCTATGGCCATCGCCGACTACCTTAGCCTTGAGCCGGGGCCGGAAGGAACATTCTTTGCCGCCTTGTCTCCGGCTCAGACGAATCCCCTCGCCTTTAGTCCCATGGCGAGCATCGTAAAGTGGTCGATGGCCGAGCGCAAGGCAACGCCCTTTGCAAGCGGGTTCGGGCTGATCACATCTGCAGACGGCAAGAAAGCGCTGTTGGTGGGCCCAGGCGGGCCGTCGATCGTCGGAACGACCGCGCCCCCACAGCCGGGAAGCGGGCAGATCAACACTTCCAACTTGAAGGTGCGGATCGATCCGCGTGCCGAGTGGAAGTCGATATTCCATGAAATCTGGCGCAACGAACCGATTCTGTTTTACGCCTCTAACCTCCACGGCATCGATGCCGAAGCCATGCGACGTCGGTACGAGCCCTTCCTCGCTGGTGTGGCGTCCCGCGACGACCTGAATTACCTGTTTACCGACATGCTTGGTGAAATGGTGATCGGGCACATGTGGGCTGCCGGTGGCGACATCCCGGGAGTTTCCGGTGTGCCGGGCGGTTTGCTCGGCGCAGATTATTCTTTCGACAACGGTAAGTACAAGTTGACCAGGGTTTACGACGGTGAGCGTTGGAATCCAGGACTCGTCGCCCCGCTGGCTCAACCCGGAATCAATGCGAAAGTCGGTGAGTACATCCTTGCGATCAACGGCAAGGAGCTCAGGGATTCGAACGATGTTTACGAAACCCTCGAAGGCAAAGCCGGCAAGCAGGTGAAGATTAAAATCGGGCCGAATGCCGACGGCACCGGATCGCGAGAAGTGATTGTGGTTCCGGTAGCCAGTGAGTTCAATTTGCGCAATAAAGCGTGGTCGGAAGACAACCGACGCTATGTCGAAAAAATGACGAATGGCCGAGCGGGTTACGTTCACGTCCCGGATACCGGTGGTGGCGGCTGGACTTCGTTCCTTCGCTATTACTATGCACAGACGGATAAAGACGGCATGATCGTGGACGAGCGCTTTAACCATGGCGGCTTGATTAACGACTTCATGGTTTACGAGATGAGCAAGACCCTCGACGCCGCATTTACTCCGCGCGACGGCAAGGACTGGCCGACGCCGGGTGCGACTATTTACGGTCCGAAAGTGATGATCGCGAACGAGTTCGCCGGTTCAGGCGGCGACATGTTCCCTTGGCTGTTCAAGCATAAGAAAATCGGGCCCGTCATAGGCAAGCGAACTTGGGGCGGTTTGGTTGCCTCGTTCGGATTCCCGACTGTCGACGGCGGAGGCATCAATTCTCCGAATTGCGCTTTCTACAACCCGGCTTCCGGCAAGTGGGAGGTCGAAGGCTACGGCGTCGATCCGGACATCGAGGTCGAGCTCGACCCGTTCCTTTGGCGGCAAGGCAAAGATGCGCAGTTGGAACGCGCGATCGAAGAGATGAACAAGATGCTCGCCAAGTACAAGCGGCCCACGCTCAAAAGGCCCGCGAATCCGGATAAGTCTAAAATTGGTGGCTAATCGTAGGAGTACTTGTAGCGGCTGAGGAAAGTCGGGATGTCGAGGTTGGCTGTGGGGCTGTCGAGCACAGCCTCCACGCGCATTTCGCCTTGGTGAGATTCCGGTAGCTGAGCGGAGTTGGGGTTCATGCCGGAGTGCGCGCTCTCGCCCGTCACGCCGTCCAACCCGGCGGCCAAGATCGTCACGCGAACGGTGTCGCCGAGTTCAGGCTTGCACACATGGCCGACGATGATGTTTGCATCTAGCGGGTCTGTGAATTGAAGTAGATATTCCATCACATCGTGCGCTTCGCCGATCGTGAAATCCGTGCCTGACGCGATGTTCACCAAGAGCCTCGCTGCGCCGTCGATGTTTTTCTCCAAGAGCGGGCTTGTCGCAGCCGCCTCGGCTGCGGCTTTTGCCCTTCCCTCGCCTTCGGCGGTGCCGAGGCCCATCATCGCCGCGCCGGCGTCCTTCATAATCGCCCGAACGTCTGCGAAATCAACGTTCATCACGCCGGGGATGAGGATGATGTCGCTGATTCCCTGTACGCCCTGACGCAGGACGTCGTCCGCTTCAGAAAACGCCTCTTGCATCGTCGCTTTGTTATCGACGCACTCGAGGAGACGGTCGTTCGGAACGACGATCAGCGTGTCGACAAACTGCTGGAGCGCCGCTGCGCCCTCTTCGGCAGCCGCAGATCGCTTTGCACCCTCGAAGCTGAACGGTTTTGTAACCACGCCAACCGTCAGGATGCCGAGTTCTTTGGCGATACGCGCCACTGTCGGAGCGGCTCCGGTGCCCGTGCCGCCGCCCATTCCGGCGGTTACGAAGACCATGTCGGCGTCCTTGACTGCCGACTCGATCTCGCGCAAGCTTTCGCGTGCAGCGGCTCTGCCGACTTCGGGATCGCCCCCCGCGCCCAGCCCCTTTGTGATCTCCGCGCCGAGTTGGATGCGCTTCGAAGCCTTGGAAACCGCAAGCGCCTGTGCATCCGAGTTCATCGCTATGAACTGCACGCCGAGCACGCGCGATGCGATCATGCGGTTGACTGCGTTGCAGCCTCCCCCTCCCACACCGATTACTTTGATATTCGCGCGGGGTTCGAAGAGGCCTTCTGGGTTTTGGTTACCGGGGATCATAAGGGGAATTCCTACCTGGAATGGACGGCGGCTCGGGGTTAAAGGATGCGACTGCGGATCCAAAGGGAAGGAGACCAGGGTGGCCCCTCGGCAATCAGCCTCGAATCAGGGCTCGGTTACTTACGAATACGGAATGACCGTGAGTTCGACCTTGACGACGTCCGGGGTTTTTTCGGTTACCTTCATTTTCAGGGTATCGCCTACCAGTATCTTTTCGGCAGCCTCCATGTTCTTCGTAACCTTGCCGAAAGCGGCGTAGCTACCCTGCCATGCTTCTGCCTGTCCAGGCGGGCCGGAGGACGTGACGATGAACATCTGGGAGTCTCCGCCAACTTTTGCTCCCGTGCTCGCCATTGCAAGGGCTCCCGGTTCCATCTTGACATCGGTGTCTTCGTACGGAAGGTTGGGCTTGCCCGATCCGCCACCGCCTACTCGGTCATCGCGAAGATCCATCGTGCGGGACAGAGGGCTGCCCCACTGGACGGCGCCCGGAATCACTCGATGAAACCTCATGTCGTCATAAAATCCGGACTCGATGAGCGACGTAATGCGCTCGACCGTTTTGGGCGCCTTCTTAGGATAGAGTTCGAGTTCGATCACGACGGGTTCTCCTTTATTTACTACCGGAGCTGTCGTCGTTCCGGGCTCGTTCGTTTCGTCAGTGCAACCGACAATGGCGGCAAAAGCCGCGAAAATCGCCACGTGGCGCAACAATTGCATCATGCGAGGAATGATACCGCCACGCGTGCCATACTCGGTCTGTCTTGGCTGAAGCTGCGGGTTCCGGTCGCTTTCGGCGGAGCTTGGGGCACACGTTCCGAACGCTTCGCATTCGCGACTTTAGGCTGTATTGGATGGGCGCGTTCTTGTCGTTCATCGGCAGCTGGATCCAGAACACAGGGCAGCAGTGGCTCGTTTTCGACCTCACCGGCAGCGAGCGCGCCCTCGGTCTGATGACCTTCATCGGCGCTGCGCCGATGTTCTTCCTTTCTCCTTTCGGTGGCTGGCTTGCCGACCGGGCGAATAAGCGCGTCGTGCTTGTGGTCTGCCAGTTGACGTTCGCTGTTTCAGCCTTCTTTTTGGCTCTCGCGGTGTGGCAAGGATTTGCAACCTTTTGGCTGATTACTACAGTGGCATTTATCAACGGTTGCACGTCGGTCATCGAAATTCCCACGCGGCAATCGATGATCAGCAACCTTGTTCCTGCAAACGATCTCGCTGCTGCCTTGCCGCTCAGCGCAGCCACGTTTAACACGGCGCGCATATTGGGTCCTGCTATAGGAGGATTAATCCTCGGACAGTTTGGGCCGGCGGGCTGCTATCTGATTAACGGCATAAGTTTTTCTGCGATCATTTTTGCCATCCTCGCAATCAAGGCGGACCTAAGAAGCACCTCAGATCGTTCTGCGAGCATCAAAGAAACGCTGTTCGAGGGCATTCGACACGTTTGGGCGACGCCGGCATTTCGCACGCTGGTCGTCATGATGATGTTCACCGCGACATGCGCGATGTTTTACATTTCGCTGCTTTCGGCGTTCGCCATCAAGGTGCTCGACACGGGTGCGCAGGGGTTCGGTTCCTTGCTGACTTCGACCGGGGTCGGCGCCTTGATCGGCTTGGTTACGATTACATTTCTAGCCGCGAGAAATCTCAAGGGATGGATTCCCATTATTTCAATGTGCGGCCTAGGGGCATCGCTCATTTGCGTGTCGCTAACGCGTGAGTTGTGGCAGTCGTGCGTGGCTCTCGGTTTCATGGGGATCTTCGGCGTTGGCCAGATGGTTGGCACAAACACCGCGCTTCAGTACTTCAGCCCGCCGGAATTGCGCGGACGAATCATTTCCGTTCACGTCTGGTCGCTTGCCGGGCTAAATCCGGTAGGAGCGCTGATTTTCGGCATCGTTGCTGAGCACGTGGGGCTGCCGACAACGTTCGCAATCGGTGGATCGGTTGTACTTGCGGTCGGTCTATCTGCCTTGCTGTTTGCACGGTCGTTAAAGGCGCTACGCTAAAGGTCGTCCAACGCTGAGATCAGCTTCGCAATCGTCGATTTCGCATCGCCGAAGAGCATTACGGTGTTCGGCAACCCGTAAAGTTCGTTGTCAATGCCCGCATAGCCGGGGTTCATGCTTCTCTTACAAACCATGCAAGTCTTCGCCTTGTCTACATCCAAAATCGGCATTCCGTAAATCGGACTGTTCTTATCGTATCTGGCGGCAGGATTCGTAACGTCGTTCGCGCCGATGATGAGCGCGACGTCCGTCTCCGGCAACTCGGGATTAATGTCATCCAGATCGTAAAGCTGATCGTAGGGAACGTCGGCTTCCGCCAAAAGCACGTTCATGTGACCCGGCATGCGCCCGGCGACCGGGTGAATCGCGTATTTGACTTCTATTCCCATCGCTTGCAGACGGTCGGCTAATTCCTTCACTACGTGCTGCGCTTGCGCAACCGCCATACCGTATCCGGGCACAATCGCAACGCTCGATGCACCCGCGAAGACGATCGCCGCGTCTTCGGGCGTGTAGCTTCGAACCGTGCCTGTCGACGACTCCATTGCAGGCCCGCCGCCCGCGACCGCGCCCGTAAAGGCGCCGAAAATGACATTCTCAAGCGATCTGTTCATCGCCTTGCACATCTGCAGCGTTAGGATGAGACCGCTCGCGCCGACCAATCCGCCACCGATGAGGAGCGCGGTGTTCTCCAGCACAAATCCTGCCAACCCGGCAGCGACTCCCGTAAACGAGTTGAGCAGCGAAATAACCACCGGCATGTCTGCACCGCCGATGGGCAGCACCATCATGATTCCTATGAGCGTCGAAATTCCGAGAAGAGTCAAGTACGCTGGAAGAAGCTCGGTTCCTACAACTAAGATGGTCAACGCAACCATCGCGCCGAGCAGCAGCAAGTTAACGACTTTCAGCCCTGGAAACACGATCGGCTTACCGGGCAATGTCTCCTGCAGTTTTCCGAACGCAATCATGCTTCCGGAAAAACTAATTGCGCCGACAACCGTGCTGAGTGCGGTCGTAACCTTTGCGCCCATGCCAAAACCGCCGGACATAAACTCGATCAACGCGACGAGTGCAACGGCCCCACCACCGAGGCCGTTAAAAAGAGCGACCATCTGCGGCATGGCCGTCATCTGAACGCGGCGCGCCATCACCCACCCGAGGCCCGTGCCGACTACTACGGCAAAGAAAATCGCAAGCAAATTTACGGCGGGAATCAGGCTAAATTCGAGCGTAACACCGACGGCGGCCGTCATTCCCAGCGCAGCTAGCAGGTTCCCAAGTCTCGCCGTCTTGGGCGAGTTCATCAATTTCAATGCGACAATGAATAGAATCGCCGTGCCCACATACACAGCTCCGCGCCAAGCGTCGATCATTGCTTGGGCCTCTTTTTAGTGGAAAACATTTCCAACATGCGGTCGGTAACGACGAACCCACCAACGACATTCAGGGTTGCAAAAATAACGGCGACGACGCCGATAGAAATCTCCAGAACCGTATGAGCGCGCGCCAGCACGATCAACGCACCGACGATAATTACCCCGTGAATCGCGTTCGTCGCTGACATCAACGGCGTGTGCAGAGTAGGCGGAACCTTCGAAATCACTTCCACCCCCACAAAAACGGCAAGGACAAAAATGGTGATGATTGCGATAGGGTCTATGATGACTCTCCCTTTTCGAAAGCAAGCCGTGTCGGCGCGTGAACAATTTTGCCCGCGTGCGTTACGAGTGAACCCGCAATGACCTCGTCATCGAGATCGACTGTCAACACGCCATCCTTCGACATTGACTTGACGAACGCCGTGATGTTTTTGGAGTACATCCTGCTGGAGTGGGTTGCCATGGACGACGCTAGGTCCAAAGATCCGATGATCGTCACACCGTGGTAGTCGATCGTCTCTCCGGGCTTCGTGACTTCGCAGTTTCCACCCCCTACCGCCGCCAGATCGACGATCACACTGCCGCGAACCATCCCGCGAACCATCTCCTCGGTGATCAGGATCGGCGCCGGTCGTCCCGGAATAAGCGCTGTAGCGATGATAACGTCGCACTTCGGAACGCGCTCGCCGATTACGCGAAGCTCGTGGGCATGCGTATCGGCTGCCACTTCTTTGGCATAACCTCCGGAGTCTTCCGCTTCTTCGGTGGTGAGACCCCAGTCGACGAACTTGCCCCCGAGGCTTTCGACCTGCTCCTTTACGGCCGGGCGGACGTCGAACGCCTCGACCACCGCGCCGAGCCTGCGCGCCGTGGCGATGGCTTGTAAACCCGCGACTCCGGCGCCTATCACCAACACGCGCGCCGGAGGAATGCTGCCCGCCGCGGTCATCAGCATCGGGAAGAATTTCGGGATGGAAGCGGCAGCCAAGACCACGCTCTTGTAGCCGGCGACAGTGCTCATAGAACTGAGGGCATCCATCGCTTGCGCCCGCGAGATCCGCGGCACCAGTTCCATTGAAAGCGACGTGACGTTGCGCTCCGCCAGCCGTGCCATGGAACTCAAGTTTCCGGCCGGGTCGAGAAACCCGATGATCGCCGAGCCGGGTTTCAGACGCTCGATCAATCGGTCGTCGGCATTGACGCAAACGGTCAGGTCAGCCAATTCAACAAGAGGTTCGCCTTCAGGCACTACACGTGCGCCTGCGTTCTCGTAAGCAGTGTTGCCGACGGCCGCACCGTAACCCGCCTCGTGTCGTACCAGCACTTCGAACCCATCGGCCACCAGAGCCTTGACACCATCATTGGTAAGCGCGACGCGACGTTCGCCGAGAGCAGATTCCTTCGGTACCGCAATGACCACGGCGAGAGTATACGCGACCGTCGCTTCCGACGCCCGAGGTAATCTCTATCCAAATCCCTAACCCTAAGGAGGTTAACTACGATATGGCAGATTTAGCTCTCACGACTTCCGATTTCGAGACCGAGGTCTTACAGTCAGATATCCCGGTCTTGCTCGATTTTTGGGCGGAATGGTGCGGCCCGTGCATCCAGATCGCCCCGCATGTGGAAGCAATTGCGGCCGAATACGCAGGTAAAGCGAAAGTGTACAAGGTCGACGTCGACAGCGAAGGAGAGCTTGCAATGCGCTTCGGCGTCATGAGCATCCCGACGCTGATCGTGATCAAGGGCGGACAAGAAGTGGACCGTATCACCGGTGCCGGCCCGAAGGACCAGATCACGGCGATGATCGACAGGGCTCTCTAACGAAATCGCGCCCTAACCGGCAAAGGCGACGCCGGGCGGCAGCCCGGCGTCGTCCTTTTATCTGATGGATAACGAGGGGAGAAATCCGAAAGCCCTGACCGTGGCGCAAGCCGGCGGCCTGATGACGGGGCTCATCCTGCTCAGCCGCGTATTGGGCCAGGTTCGCGACACCATCATCTCCTACAAATTCGGCCAGGACGCGATTACCGACGCGTATCGGGCAGCGTTTTCGGTACCCGATCTGCTGTTCTTCCTAATCGCGGGAGGCGCGTTGAGCAGCGCGTTCATTCCGGTATTTACTAAGTACTGGTCGACAGACGAGCCGGAGGAGGCGTGGAAGGTTTTTTCAATCGTCACGACGTTGATGGGAGTCATCGTCGTCGGCTTCGTAGTTTTTGCAGAGATATTTGCAGGACCGCTTCTGGATATCGTGACGCCGGGATTAGATGGTGAGACACGCGAAATGGCGATTCACATGTCGCGAATCGTGTTGCCTAGCCAGATCGGGTTTTTCCTCGGCGGACTCATGTTCGGAACGATGAATGCGAGGCGGCATTTCCTTACTCCCGGCCTCAGCCCGAACATTTACAATATCGGCATTATTTTTGGTGCGCTTATCATTGCGCCGATGTTGGTAGTGCCTATTATTGGACTGGCATGGGGCGCTTTAATCGGGGCAACGGTCGGCAGCTTGGTTTTGCCGATTATCTTAATGCGGCGTTTCGGTGTTTCGTTCAAACCTTCGCTGCAAGTATCGCATCCCGGAGTCAAACAGGTGTTTAAGCTGATGATTCCTGTAGTTTTGGGCCTTAGTTTGCCGGGCGTGTATGCGATTGCCTTACGATTTTTCGCATCGTTTCAAGCGGAAGGCACAATATCCGCGCTTGAGAACGCGAACCGGATCATGCAAGCGCCGCTCGGCATTTTTGGGCAAAGCCTAGCCATAGCGGTGTTCCCTGCGCTTAGCGCGCTCTACGCGCAAAACAAGGCGCCGGAGTTCTTGGCAACTCTGAGTAAGGCCCTGCGGACAGCCCTGTACATCGGCATTTTTGTCTCGGCAATGCTGCTTGTATTGAGCAACGACATTGTCCGCGTACTTTTTCAATATGGAAAGTTTACGGCAGACGATTCGGTAATTACCGCAAGTGCTCTGCGCATGTTCGCTATCGGCGTGTTCGCATGGTGTGCGCATCCCGTGCTCATGCGTGCATTCTTTGCGATGCACGATTCTCTCAGGCCGATTCTATTGGGCACGCTCACATCAGCAGTTTTCGGCTTCCTGTGCTGGATTCTCGCGGATCGCCTCGGTTACGCGGGGCTTCCGCTGGCGACGAGCATCTCGGCGATCCTCCTCATGATTCTGTTGCTTGCGGCGCTGAGGCTGAAGCTTACGCGCATCGACGGCAAGCGGTTGTTGCGGCTTCTCGTTGTCGGAGGCGCGTCGGCAGTCGGAACTGCCGCTGCGGTGCATTTCTTGTCCTCGCTTGTTCCGGCTTCCGCAGACGCATCGCATTGGGTCTCCGCGCTTAGAGTCTCCCTGCTCGGCCTCGGCGGAGCTTGGGTGTACCTTGGCATTGGAAGGTGGATGGGGCTGGATGAGGCCAAGTACGCGTTTACGGCCATCGGGAAGCGATTCGGCAAGCAATAGATGCGGTATAACTAAGCGTCGCGATGATCCGGCTGTCGTAGCCGGGTTTGGTCGGGGAAAGTCCGGTGAAACTCCGGCGCTGTGCCGCAACGGTGAAAGTCCGAATGCCCGCTTCGTGACATCGATTCTCGCTCACGAGCATGGGCTAAGAGACACTTCGGTTT
>JAICGT010000017.1 GCA_025922995.1 Fimbriimonadales bacterium | reverse complement strand
CGGCTATCGCGAGGACGTGCCCTGCGTTTTTGCCGCCTCTGCGATCGCTGTGCTGCCATCCCTGCGCCCGGAAGGCTACGGCCTCGCGCTCGTCGAAGCACAGGCAGCCGGAACGCCGGTCGTAGCATCCGCCGTGGGCGGGGCTTGCGAAGCGATGGTGAATGGCAAGACCGGAATCGGCGTCGAGCCCGGGAACGTTCCGGCGCTCGCGAACGCCATGTCCGCTTTACTCAGCGATGACGAAGCCAGGTGCCGAATGGGGCGCGCCGCCTCCGAATTTGCGAAGACCCGTACAGTCGAGGAGTCGTCTCGGCAGCTGCTTCGCGAGTTCAGCGCTCCCGCACGCGCAGGCATCCGTGAGCAGGATCGAGAGCCGGCTTAATGGGCCGTTAGTCCTAAATCCTAGTAATTCCAGCGGCTGTTTTGTCGCGGATGGGTTATATTAGTAAGTGGTTGGGCCGGGGCAGTATTGCGCCCGAGCCATCGTGGCTGGCCCACTTACAAACGGAGGAAATTATGAAAACCAAGACTGCGGGTCACTCGATGGGCCCGAGAATTGTGGGTTTTGCCTTGGGAGGCCTTTTGTTATCCGGCGCGCTCGCCGGTGATTTCGGTGCGGCATCCAAGAGCATTGCCAAAAGATTGCAGAACTCGTTCACGGCTCGAACTCAAAAGAGTTGTCAGCCGCTGGCCCCGATTGAAACTTCGCTGACTTTCGCCTCGACGCCGAGGATCGGTCAGCCTGTCCAGGTCAACTTCGACGTTTTGAGCCTAGAAAAAGGCGTAAACGCCGAGGTCCGCTTCGACAACGTCCCCGGTGTGCAAATCGCCGGACGCCTGGTAGAGACGGGAGACTTCAGTGCTAACCAAGCCTACAGGTTTTCGCGCACATATGTGTTCTCGCAGCCAGGCAGGTACGAGATCGCGGCGCAGGCAATTGCCGGCATTCCCGAGTACCGCTTCGGTCGCCGCAATCATCTCTACGTCGACGTTACCGGCTCTGGAATCCGATACAGCGACAAGCCGTTTGACCAGCCCGACGTGACGCCTTTTGGCGGCGCCCAGCGGGCGCAGACGCTTCAGCCACCGCCGCTGTTCATGCAAAACACACTGCCGCTGCCGACCGCTGAGTTCCCAAAAACCGATCCCAACGGTAAGCCGCTGGATGGCGGCGAAGGCACAGGCGGGCCGGACGTTCCGACAACCGTGTATGGCTACTGGCGGTATATGCACACGGATGGAACGTTCCATTGGGGCTACGGTGCGCAGGCACAAGCTTGGGACCAGGACGACTTTTCGGCAGACGACTTCCTCGGTTCCGTGATCGTGAACTCGGTTGGATACTATGAGATCACGTTCGACAACAATTCCGACGGCGGCCTGGAGCCGGGTACGGCGGATGTGTACATTTCTTGGATTACGGATAATTCCGAGGTCCAAGTTCACAATGCGTCCGACACCGTATATCGAAACTCGACGGGCGTCATTTTCCCGAATATCACAGGCGGCAGCCACAACGCTGGCACCTATAATCCGCTCGGCAGCGGAATCAGAGCAAATCAGCTCGAGGATGAGTTGACTCGCGGATGGAGCGCTGGCGTAACCTTCGGGCACAACGCCCACAAAACCTATTGTGAGTGGTATCCGGGTAGCACCGACGGCGCCTACTACCGGCGTTCCGAGAATCGGATCTACATCAACGACGACCATGTAAGTTCTATCGACGTGATCCTGCACGAGTACGGCCATTCTTTCCACGACAGCTTCAATGGCGAGGACGACTGGCCACCTGGAGCCGGCGGCAACCACAGTTTGACGGGCCACTACACCGATGGGCTCGCGCTCACTGAGGGCTACGCCACCTATTTTTCGTGCGCAGCTCAAGGCGACGACCGATGGTACGACGACCTCGATCCGGGCAACCTGATCCACTTCGACTGCGATGCTAACTGGGACGGTAACGGAGCTGCGAATGGCAACTCGGACAACCTGAGCAACAACCCCAACTGGGGGTACGACACCGAGTCCGCTGTCCTCTCGTTCCTGTTGGACATCGACGACACACGAAACAGCACGACCGACCCCTACGACTGGTCGTCGCTCAACTATCAAGAGATCCACGAGGTGTTCATGGACTACATGGTCTCCGGACACCACCTGTACTCGATCCGCGACTTTTACGCCGGCTGGTACGCCCAAAACCACCCTGAAAGGCCGAAAATCAACGGCCAGATGATGGTTCACGGCATGAAGCAAGGGATCGACCGTGGCGCCTTGGGAGTCAGCGGCGGCATTAGTTCCTATTCGGGAACTTGGTACTTCGGCGGTTACGGCCGCGCGAACTTCACCGTGAAGAACTACGGCAGCCAGAACTACCAGCTGAATCAACTCTACATCTGGGCGACGGACCCGGACGGCACGGACATTCCCGGCTTTGGCGGTGACGGCAACAATGCCCTCATCGCTTCCGGTGCAAGTCGAGAAATTCTCAAATCCTGGGATCAAGTCGGGTTAAACGGGGTGGGCACGATCGTCGCGGATCCGCGCTACGGCGCGTACCGCTTCCGGGCGGGCCACTACCGTTCTGACGGCGCTTGGCAGCTGTTGGAGCCGGCCGAGAGCGGCACGGATCGCGACATCACCAAAAACGTCGTGGAAGATACGACCGCGCCCACGGCGACATCCCAAGATGACGGCAACTTCCAGTTCAGCCGAACGTCGATCCACCTGACGGCAACAGCCGTCGAGCTTCAGTCGTCGATCCGGTCGTTCTGGGTTCGCCTCGGCTCATCGCCCGGTGGCAGCGACATCATGGCTTTCACCGAGTATCCCCAGAACAACGACCCCACCTTCGACAGGACCATTAACTTCCCGCAAGTTCCATACGGAACGACGATCTATGCAGACGTCGTCGCCCGGAACATCGAGGGGCTCGACGGATGGTCTTCTACGAACGGAATCCAGGTCGTGAACCCTGAGATCATGCCGACATCGTTCACGCCGACGCGCGGAAACGTGATAGCTGGAAACAACGTCTCGTTCCTGCAGAACAGCGACGATCAGCGCATGCAGATCCGTCCCGGCGCAACTTTGTCGAGCGCTCAGGACCCGATCGAGTTGGTTGTTGCGGCGACTGTTCCTGTGATGAACCTGAACTCGATCAACTTGAAGGTCGAGAGCAGCGCGACGTCTACAAACGTTCGCCTCAAGATCGACATGTACGACTACGACGCAAACGTTTGGGTCAACGTGCGAGACGTGGCATCGACCACATCCGACACGGTGTACCTGCACCTTCGCAACGACCCAAGTCGTTGGATCAGCGCGGGCGGCACAGTGCGTGCCCGAATCCGTTATAAGCAAACGGGGCCCGTCCTTTCCTATCCGTTCACGACCCGCCTCGACTGGGTCCACTGGACGCTGAACTAAAACTCGGTAGACATGAACACCCCGCGAGCGACACGCCGCGGGGTGTTCATACGTTTAAATGAACACGATGTGGTTATCGGCCTTCTGTGCTGCGCTTGTGATGAGCGGCTTCGGCTGCGCTGCCAATGACGTTGCGGAACCTGACGTGCAGGCGCCGATCAAGGTGCACGCCGAGGTCAGAGGACAGGCGCAGTCCGGCGTGCTCATCGTAACAGTGCGCACCGACGAAAGCGGACCTTCGGCGCAAATCGATCTGACACTCCCCGAAGGCGTCCGACTCGTTGCTGGTAAAACGCGAACCGAAGCCGAATTCGAAAAAAATAAACCGCGTGAATTTCGCTACGCAGTAAAGGCGGATAAACCAGGCATTTATATGTTTAATGTCAAGGTAATGGCAGGCGAAGAGTCATACCGATTCGGTAAAAGCGTGAGCGTTGCCTGGATAGCTCAAGACCCCGACTAAAACGTATTCTCTTCCGTAGGAAACTCTCTTTTGCGCACTTCTTCGGCGTAGCTTTTCAATGCATTTTTAGTGATTTCTCCTACATCCGCATAGGCTTTCGCGTGTCTATAAACGGTTTCTGAAATCCCCAACAGGTCGTGCCACACCTGAATCTCCCCGTCGCAATCCGGCCCGGCGCCGATACCGATCGTCGGAATAGAAACTGTCTCCGTAATCCGCTTCGCTACAACTCCGGGAATAACCTCTAACACTACCGAGAATGCGCCGGCCTTTTCGACGGCGTGAGCAGCCTCCACGACCGTGTCCGCGCGATCGCCACGCCCCTGAACACGAAATCCGCCGAAAGAATTAACGCTCTGGGGCGTCATCCCCACATGCCCCATCACCGGAATTCCGGCACGGACAATCGCCTCGATCGCTTCGACGTATGCGCCTTCGAGCTTAACGGCCTCTGCGCCAACCTTCACCAACGAGACCGCAGAGCGCACCGCCTCCTCGGAAGACGCTTGGTACGAGCCGAAGGGCAGGTCGCTCACGAGCAGAGCATTCGAACAGCCGGACGCCGCCGCCCGGGTGTGATGCACCATTTCTTCGAGCGATACCGGCAATGTGCTCGGGTAGCCGAGCGTCGTGTTGCCTACGGAGTCGCCGACGAGAATAAGGTCGACCCCGGCCTCGTCGGCAAGGCGCGCCGACGGCGCGTCGTACGCGGTTACGCAAGCGATGCGACCGCCCTTCATCGAGCGGATTTTCGGTGCCGTTATCTTGTCGGACATCACCGGCAGGTTACCGCCTCGAAGGTATAATTGGCGTCCTGCGCGGGTGGTGGAATGGTAGACACGCATGCTTGAGGTGCATGTGCCCTAACGGGCGTGAAGGTTCGAGTCCTTTTCCGCGCACCAGTTCTTACTTCTTCCTGCGCTTCGGCGCTTTCTTTTCGCCGCCTTCGTCGAATAACTCTGTCTTTTGGAAGGCAATGCGCTCCTCCGCCGCCGTGCGATGTTTCATGAGGCCCGCAGGCAGGATCGTGTTCCGGCCGTAGCGGTCGTTCAGGTTGTCGACGACTTTCGAAAGGTCCGAACGCGAATTGTCGATATCGAACATCGATGGCGTCGTGGCTACATGCGGCACCAGTTCGCTGAACGTAATCGCCACCTGCATCGGATTTGCGACTCTGCAATCTATCCAAGACTGCTGAAGAATATCGACGAAGAAAATCGTGTCGCGCGTGGGCTCGCACCGTCCCGCGTGCTCCCATCGGTCGTCGCCGTCCCGAGCCATAAAAGAATAGGCGCCCGCGGTAAGCGACTCGGCTCTCAGCCGCGCCGTTGCTTTTTGCGTCAACCGCATCAGCACGCCGAATGCGCCCTCTCGATTACGCAGTTTCGGCTCCAATACGTGGCTGTTGCCCAACGACTTGCGATTCGATTCGATTTCCGGCAAATCGTAACCGCGCAACAAATACCACCATCTCTCGCCGACGATGCTGCCGAAAGCTGTGCGAAGTTCCTTGCGGTCTGCGTTCAGCATGTCCTCGCTCGTATAAATGCCCGCCAAATTAAGACGCACTTTCATACGCCTATTAAGGCCGCAAAAGTCTATTAGATCGAGCTTTGCCAATTGTTGATGCATCGTGTCCGGATGCAGCAACACCAAGCCGTTCGGTTTCTGCATGTCACTCGCGACCTTGGCTAAAAACGCGTTCGGGGCTAGCCCGATGGAACAGGTCATACATTCCCCGACCTCTTTGTAGATCGCGGTTTTTATTCGCTGCGCAATTTCCGTTGCGGCTTTTTCCGACGCCTCTGTCTGCAGCAGTCTAACGCGCATTTCGTCGATCGAACAGACCTTGTCGACAGGAACGACCGATTCCACCGTCTCGACGACGCGCTTATGATAATCGGTATAAACTTTGTGATCGCCCTGCACCAAAATGATCTGCGGGCACAGCTTTTTGGCGTCGCCGACGCGCGTCAGCGTTTTGCAGCCGAATTTCTTGGCTTCATGGCTGGCGGCGATTAGCACCGTGCTGTCCGTGTCCATGGGAACCACGCCCACAGGCTTGCCCCGCAACTCGGGGTTTTCCTGCTGCTCGACCGAAGCGAAGTACGAGTTCAGGTCGAGAAACAGCCATCGATACGGCGCCTCCCGGCTCGGCAGACTCACGTCTACAAGTATGACATGCAGGCAATCTCGCATAGGCCAACTTGGATTTGGGAGTGCTGAGCCTTCTCCAGTTTTCCGCTTGATAACGTCCTACTTCAGCTACCCACGCCGCGGGTGGCACGGTCAGATTCGCCCGGTGAACGTAACCCACGGTGGAATCGTTCGGGCGAATATGGCCGGGCGGCAACCTCTCAGCTTCAACTGCATCCTAAGAAAGTCGACGGCCAAAACCGTGCTCCGATCCTTCTATGGTTGGCTTCGCCGCCATCCTCAAGGGCGAATTCGACTGGTCACATTCTTGTCCGGGTCGTACAATGGTGTGTGAGTCGGGTACTCGAAATGAAAAATACAGTAATCGGATTAGTCATCATACTCGCGGCTTCCGCGAACGCCCAATGGACCGTCGTCAACCTGCATCCTGCTTCGTCCGGAGCAGTTTCCTCCAGGGCCCTTGGCGTCGATGGCAACCAACAGGTTGGCTGGGCCGAAATCGTTAGCGGCAATCGATGGGCGAGCCTGTGGACCGGAAGCGCAGCGTCGTGGGTCAGTCTGCATCCGGCGGGGCCGACAGAGTCTGCAGCCGGTGCGGTAAAAGCCGGTCAGCAGGTCGGCACTACTAATGGCGGCTCCGGAAGGGCGGGCTTGTGGACGGGTTCCGCCGGCTCGTTTGTGGACTTGCATCCTGCTGGGCCATCACACTCAGGGGCCACCGGCGTCGACGGCGGGCAACAGGTGGGCTATGCCTTTGTGACCGGAAATGTGCATGCCGCTATATGGAGCGGTACTGCCGCCTCGTTCGTGGACTTGCACCCAGCAGGGGCGGTGGAATCACAGTGCCATGCGATGGACGGCGGCCAGCAGGCGGGCTATGCCCGGATCGGTCAGCAGCCACATGCGAGCTTATGGAGCGGCACCGCAGCGTCATGGGTCGATTTGAATCCGGCCGTAGCGACGCAGTCGATAGCGTTCGGCGCCGAAGCGGGTCAACAAGGGGGGACGGCCTTCGTGAATGGCGTCTTTCACGCGGGCGTGTGGCAGGGCACCGCGGCTTCTTGGGTAAATATTCACCCTGCAGTATCTACCGAATCGGTCGTATGGGGTGTGCACGGCGGACAGCAGGCGGGCCACGCCACCGTGGGGGGCGTGCTGCGCGCCTGCCTGTGGAGCAGCTCCGCTGCGTCCTGGGTCGATCTCTCCTCGTATCTACCAGCTGGCTTCGGAGACTCCCAAGCCATGGGCATCAGCCACGTCGGAGCATTAACATACGTCGTCGGCTACCGCGTGCGCAACCTAACAGGTCGCGATGAAGCGCTTATGTGGGTTTCTCGATCCGTTGCGCCCACCTCATTCAGCATGTTCCGCGGATCGGTTTTCTCAGGCAATCTGGCATCGCTCCAAAACAGCGACGACAACCGTCTCGTCATGCGCCCAGGAATCACACTCGGCACAAGCCAGCCCCCGATACAGATCATCTTGAATGCCACTGCGCCGACCGCGTCCCCGGACGGCTTCAGCTTCTCGCTCGAATCTAGCGCGAGCTTCGGCAACGCGCAGCAGAAGATTTCTTTGTACAACTTCACCACCGGGCTCTACGAGGAGCTGGACGCGAGGTTGGCGAAGACCAGCGACGACACGGTTACCGTGACGGTGCGAACCAACCCTTCGCGCTTCATTGAGCCGGGCACCCTCGCCATCCGCGCGCTCGTCAGCTTTCGCGCCGTCGGCCCGTCGCTCGCCTTCCCCTGGTCCGGCCGCATTGACAAGGTGTGGTGGAACTTTCCAGGATAGAAGCAGCCTCCGTATTTCGACTTTCGCATTGCTCGCGTCGAGAATGGTTTACCTTTTGCCATCTCGTGACACTATATTGTGGGCAAATCGTGGTTCCCGCACGTACACGACGGCGTAAAGTAATTCATTTGTTGAGGCCGGAAAAAGTGAGCGACTAATAAACCGGAAATGTGAATGAATAGTGAATAGCGAAGAGTGCCCCTGAGACCTGACCCTAAACCGATCGGTCTCCGCAACCTAAATGTCAGATCTCAGGGAACACGCGACGGAGAAAAAATGAGCCACGTGATTCTGCGGAAAATGTGGCTAAATAACGGCGTAAACGGTAAGTGTATGGGTGTCGGCGCGTGCCAAGCGTACCGTTCTGCAAACTGAGTCGTTTAGTAACATGGGACAGCGACGGAGGCAACTATGAGATATGTGTTTTTCTTTTCGATGCTCACTATGGCGGGGTCGGCAGTGACCCAGCTCGACCGGCCGCTCTTGCCGAACGTGACGCAAGCGGAGTATTGGCGGGCGATTCAGAGAACGGCTTCGATGGTGTCGAACCAGGACGCCCAAAAGTACGCGAAGCGACACGGACTTCAGGTGATGAACATCACCTGGGAAGACACCGGGCGGTACAAGGGTTCGGCCGTCGGCCCGAACATCAGCGACATGACGATTCAGGTCGGCACCACGAATCCTCAGACGCGTCGCTTCGAAGTCCGCGCGATGCCGGTGATTCGCTTCCCGAACTTTTCGGACGTCACAACAGACATCGACCCGCAGGCGTTCACCCTGCTCGTCGGCAACGAAAAGGGTGGTCGCCTGAAGCGTGTCAGCCTGTATGAGTTTCTTGGGAACATCCGTTCTCATCTTTCCGATCCGTCTTCTTGGAAGGGCCGCGGCCAGAGCCTTTTGGCGCCTCGCGATCAGAAAGTGTTAGTTAGCGCGCAGGCTTGTTTCTTGCCGGTTCCTAAGGAGGGCATCGCGGAGTTCAACCCGGTTTTGTTTAATTACCAGTCGTACGAAAAGAACCCGGCGGTTTTGACGATTCTTTCGACCCGCGAGGGGACGAGTGTCACGATCATCGACAACAAGCGCGACGCTTTTTCGACCGGCGGCGTTTGGGGGCAGCGGCTTTTCCACAACCAGGACGGTATGCGCGCCAGCCTCACCGGCCAGCGGCTGACCGACTTTGTTTCGAGCGGCGGCACCGGCGGGCGACCGGTTTCCGATCGACAGGGCGAGGGCTTGTCGATGGTCTTGCTGATCCAGGTTCCGTTGAAGCAAGTGCAGATTGCAAGTGCGGGGTCACCCTATGCTGCGGCCCAGATGCCGGCGATGGAGGCCGCGGGAGCCTTCAAGACTCGCGGCGGCAGCGATGTCGAGACGGCGGTGATCGGACACGGTGAAGTCGAGGGGCCGTTCACCGAGATCGACAACTTGGCGATCGAGCGGGACACTCGGTTTCCGGTGCGTGTGACCGTTCAATTCTACAAGGCGACCGCGACGGGACAGCCGAGCGAGCAAGACCTCCGCGTGATCAAGGATCAGATCGATCGAGTTTACGAGAACGGCGATGTCGTCGGCAGTTTAGTCGTCGGTGGCGACACGGGTCGAATCACCGAATACGACGGCCCGAAAGTTCAGCCGATGGGCTGGTGGGAAGACTTCTGGAGGCGGTACGAAGCCAACACCGGCATCGATCGGATCGAGGCTCGGAAGAAGCTGCAGAAGATTCTCGGAGGGGATTACGCGAGCCGCCCGGTTACCGATCTGTTCCTGCGTGACACTCTCCGTTAGCTCTCAGAGCACGCCCCATTCCCAAAGTGCGTAAGCGGTCTTGTCGGTAACGGCAAGGCCGGCTTGCCGTAGGGCAAGCTCTGCGTGCGCTCGGTGGAACGCTTCGTGCGCGCAGAGATATCCAAGAAAGGCCGCGGCGTGAGGCTTGAAACCCTTGATTCGGCCCGCCGGTGACTCCGCGCGGCCCAGAAGCTCAGCGATCCGACCCGCGGAGGCGTTGAGTGCCGTCTCCAATTGCGACTTCGAATCCGTCGGTTCGGTCTTGGCAACCGCCTCCATCAGATCCGGCGCGGACGCCTTAAGCCACATCAAGCGTACATTGTGGATGTGTGAAAACTGGCCGCTTACGGTCTTGCCCTTGGTGAGCGGCGTGGCAAGTTGATCGGGGGTTAAGTCACCGAGTAGGCGCAAGTTCGCCCGGTTGTTGATGTGCCAAGTTTCGATGAGCTCTTCCATGGTTGCGAGTCAAAAACCATACCCTCAGCCGCAGTGAACCAATTACCGAAAGCGGCGTATGCTCTCGTGGAGGCAAAATCTTCATGAAAAAACTTTCTATTCTTATTCTAGTAGCTGCTCTGGTCGTGTCTGCATGGGCAGTTGGCCACGTCGCCCGCGGGCATGGAACCCTGGAGGGCGGCGGAAACTTCGATTTTCTAGTTGCGGTACCGGCCAACCCGTCGCATCCGAACGGTTTTCGATACATGGATGCGCACGTCGGGGCTGAGATCGTGTCGCATCATATCGTTAGGATCGACTTTGATCGGCATTCCGTTCGATTCATGGGAAGAGGTATGTACAACGGCCACCCCGCGGTCATCTTGGTGAACGCTTTCGACGGTGGTGCCGTCCGTGTCGACGCCCTACGCGTGGCCGTTCGCGACTTGGCCGGTAACGTCGTATTTACGGCAGAGGGGCGAGTCACCGAGGGGGGAATCGTTATTCGCCACATTCGGTAGGTGTGTTCTTGACCGGAATCGGCGTAAGTCCGATTCCGGTCAAACCGACCGAACCTGAGCCTTCCCTGACACGTATAGCCTCATTAGGAGGCTCAAGCTTTGAAAAAACTCAGCTTTCTCGTCGTGTTAGCCGCGATGGCGGTTTCCGCCTGGTCTGCAGTCACTTACTTCT
>JAICGT010000016.1 GCA_025922995.1 Fimbriimonadales bacterium | reverse complement strand
TTCTGTGGCATTCCTAATCACCTCGGCGTTTACTAACGCGCGCGACACGAGCAGCGTTGCAGGCGTTAGTAAAGGTATGCAAACACATCACTCAGTCAAGTGGCTAGACTCGTTGGATCAAGCGGAGCTGGCAGCCAGAGACACGCAAAAACTCGTTCTTTTGGACCTGTTTAACCCCAACTGAGGGGGCTGCAAAGCAATGGATGCCGGGACGTATCCAAAAGAAGAAGTCGCAGAATTTATCGACAAGCACTTTGTGCCTGTCCAATTGAACGTCAAAGAAGACCCGGGTGCGATGGAACGATTCCACGCGACTTGGACGCCCACCCTGATGGTGAAGGACGACCGCGGTCGCGAGTATCGCCGTAGCGAAGGCTATCTCAACCCACAGGAATTGCTTGCCGAGCTATCCCTCGGTCGGCTGAAAGCCGCGCTCGGACGCGAAGACTATGAAGAAGCCGTTCGAATTTCCGAAGACGCACTCACCCTATCGGATTTCGACCCCGATCGCCATGCCGAAGCCCGTTACTGGGCGGGAGTCGCGGAATATAAGCAGAGTAACGACGCCGCCAAGTTGGGCGAACATTGGAAACAGTTGCTTCGCGAAGCGCCGGATTCCGTTTGGGCTCGCAAGGCGTCGTTTATCAAATAGTTTGGAGTGCGCAACCCATGGTCGCGCTTTGCCCGTCACTTTGCATACGGCGAGCACAGCGGGTCGCCGATGACTATGTCCTTCCACTTCAACAGCGGCGTGGCGGACCAGAAGCTTTCGGCGAGGTTCCGGCCGCTCGTGTAGCGGTCGAAAAGAATGTCCACCCGGCAGAGCGCGAAGGTGTAGGGTTCGCTGACGTAACCCTTAACGCCGGTAACGCCTTGGGCGATCAGGTCGGCGATCAGGCTCTGTCCGCCGGTCGTTTTGCGAAAGGTTCGGCCGCTCGTGGAGACGAAGGTCTCGGCAATGCCGCCGGGCGCAAATTTGAGCGAGCGGTAGAGAGACGGGACGAAGGCCGGGTCGTTTGATCCCCATGACGCGTATCCCATCAGCCCGGATCTCTCGCCGATGAACAACTTGGTCTCGTCAAACTCGACGCGCAGGTCCTTCCTCTGAAGTAAGTTCTGCGCAGGAGATAGCCAACGTTGAACGGCGCCGTATCCGCCGGTGCCGCGATCCGGCGAAGAATCGAGCAGGAACAGTCCCTTGAGCGGCTTGGACGTAACCGAGCGATCGATCAGCGCATTGGCGTCGGCGACGCTGTACCCGTCGAGACGCGTGCAAAGGTACATAGCGAACTTATCCGAGTTGAACGGCTCCGCCGAACCGCCGTATGGGTTGACGTAGCGCTCTATGGACGCAGGGTCGATCTCGACCGAGCCGCCTTCCCGCTTCGGGGGCGACATCCAATCGAGCGGAGCTTTTTTTCGAATCGGATGCGCATCCACCATCAGGCTCGCATCCACCGAGTGGCCATACTCGTGGTCGATCCGAATGGGAAGGCCTCGGATCATCAGGATGAAATCGACCCGGTTACCGATCCCTGCGATCGCCTTGGCAACTGGCTCGACAAGACCGGACCTGTATTCGGATTTCGGTATGTTTTCGCCGGCGGTTACCTTGACAGCCAGAACATTCGAGGCCGGTACGCCTCTGGCTTTGGCGTAGTTAGCGGCTATACCCTTGGCTTCAGGCGCATTGGCGTTGTAAACAACGAGCACGCTTTTCGCCCTTTCGTCGATGACAACGGGCTGATTCGGCAAGTCCGGTGCGCAGCCTGCGACGAGAACGGCGAGTAGGGAAGTAAGCATTGGAATGCGGTTGATGCAGGTTAAGACGCTTTAAACGATGGTTTGCGATCCAACGGCGGCAGACTACGGCTTCTTGCTTCGAACGATCGCCTTGCCGATCTCCGCGTACATCTTCGCACGCCGAGCCGCACCTTCGACGAAGCCGAACTTCTTCTCTTTGGAGGTGTGCGTTACGCCTCGCAGGTGAACCTTGACAAGGTCGAGGCCCTGCTGCCGGACGAGCCGTGTCAACTCCACCTCGACCCCCATGCGGGATTCAGCGATGCAGGGGTTGTCCAACAGCAGCTTCCTTCGCATCGCCCGCTGGCCGCTGATGCTCGGACTGATCGCTTGCGCCGCGTCCGACCAGAACTTGCCCTTCCGGAAGATGCCGACCGACATATCGGCGCCGTCGATCACCGGCTGGACTAACTGATCCACATGCTCGGGCTGCAACCCTACGAGGTCGGCATCGAAGAACACGATGACGTCCGCATCGGTCTCCTGCAGGCCCTTCCACATCGCCCCGCCCTTTCCGATGTTTTTCGACAGGTCTACAACTTCGACACCGGGGAATACACGGGCGACCTCGACGGTGCGGTCGTCCGATCCGTCGCTAACGACGATCGTCTGGTCGACACACGAGCTGCGCGTAACAGCACCGAGGACCTGCGCGATGCGCAGCTCCTCGTTATAGGCCGGTATGACGACTGCGACTTTCACTCGGTACGAATCATATCCAGGGCCTCGTTGTCGCGGCTGATCGCCTCGGTGATTCGAGCGATCTCGGCTTTGGCGCGTTCGATACGCGCCGACGTCAGAGGATGGGTTCTTAAATTATTCGTGATAACGTTGCCTCTTCCTTCTTTTTGCATTGCCATAAGCTTCTCGAAGAAGCGAACCAACCCGTAGGGATCGTAGCCGGCGCGATGCATGTAGGCGATGGCGGCGCTATCGGCTTCGTACTCGTCGCCTCTGCTGTATTCTAGCTGTATAAACAGGTTCGCGATCTGTGCGGCGGTTTGAACAGACCCGCCGGTGCCGACCGAGATGATCGTTCCCGCGACGACCTGGTTCGAGTACTGCTTCGCCGCGTGGCGCTTCTCTATGTGCGCGATCTCGTGGCCGATTATCCCGGCGAGTTCGCTCTCGTTGCGGTTTGTGGCATCCAGCAAACCTCGAAAGACGTAGATCGGGCCGCCCGGCAGCGACACCGCGTTGACCATCGGATCGTCGATCACCTTGAACGTCCAGGGCCAGTCCGAAAGGTTGTTGGCGCTGGTCAGACGGTTGCCGATCCGCTGAACGAGGGCGTTATCGGCCTGATTCGTGCTGAGGCGGTACTTTTGCTCGATGCCTCGAGCGCCCTCTTTCCCGACCTGGATCTCTTCGTTTCTGCTAAGCAGGTTCGTGCCGCATCCGGCGAGCAGGAGCGTCGCTGCGGCGAGTGGCAAGTATTGATGGTGCTTCATAATTTTGACTCCTGCTTTAGTAATACGTTCGGAATCGGC
The DNA here is from genome assembly GCA_025922995.1 of Fimbriimonadales bacterium. GTDB lineage: Bacteria > Armatimonadota > Fimbriimonadia > Fimbriimonadales > ATM1 > JACDEQ01. The sequence continues at coordinate 7,603 of JAICGT010000016.1, read as the reverse complement.
AGGTCGGTTGAGGCCGGGAATGAAGCGAGCACGCTGAGAGGCCCCGATACGGCGTCTCCTTCTCTACACATTATCTGCATGTCCGGCGAGTCGCAGACGACGACATCTACCTGGCTGCCCCTTCCGATGAAGCTGAGCTTGCCGCCCGCTCTCACCGTTTCGCCTTCCTTAACGAATGTCGTAATCTTGGCGACGAACTTGTCGGCGATGAGGACGAGGCCGACTCTTGCCTTTTCGGCGTCGATCCACATGGTTTGGCGCTCGTTTTCAAAAACGTATTTTTTTGCGAACAGTTGTACGCTTTTTCGCAGCCAAGTGATTTTTACGTATTCCCATAAATCGAACATCGGCAGGTTTCTGCCGTGGTCGTGATGCCGTATTTCTTTCAACTTGCCCGGCAGCGGCGCATATTGGTAATGCACGTCCAACGCGGTCATAGCGATTCCGATGAGCCAGCCCTCGCCGCTGCCGCTCGCCCAGTCGTCTTTGGTAATGTCTTTTACTCGGATTTCCTCGCCTTTCTTTTCGCTGACGACGACTCCGTCTTTTATTTTCCGGATGTATGAGACGCGTCCGTAAACCGGGGAGCGCAGTAGCGATAAATCCTGCTCGGTGTTCGTGTGGTCAGGATCGCGAAAAAACCAAACCTTGCGGGTGAACCACAAGAAGCCAACGACAAGAAGGCCGATAGTCAGCAGCGATATAAGTATCCACATTAATCGATCTCGTGAATCGGAAACTGCGATGTCAACGCGACTACATCGGACCTAACCGCCGCCAACTCAGTGTCATTCTCATGATTCTTCAATGCCCGAGAAATCAACGAGGCGATTGCATCCATTTCGTTCTCTTTCATTCCGCGCGATGTAACCGCGGGAGTTCCGAGCCTCAATCCGCTAGTTACGAACGGCTTTTCAGGGTCGAACGGTATTGAATTTTTATTGGTCGTAATCGACACCTCGTCCAATGTTATCTGCGCCACTTTTCCGGTAATACCATATGGTCGCAAATCAATCAACATCAAATGGCTCTCGGTTCCCCCGCTCACCACGCGAAAACCGTTTGCTGTCATCGCAGCCGCGAGGGCGTCCGCGTTTGCGCGAACTTGGCGGGCGTATGCCTTGAACGAGGGCTGCAGAGCTTCGTGATAGCAAACCGCCTTCCCCGCGATGCAATGCATCAACGGCCCGCCTTGCAGGCCGGGGAAGACCGTTTTATCGATCTTCGCCCCGATTTCCGGGTCGTTCGAAAGCACCATCCCGCCGCGCGGACCCCGCAGGGTCTTATGCGTGGTGCTGGTCACCACGTGCGCGTGCGGTACCGGGTTCGGGTACTCGCCCGCGGCGATTAATCCCGCCGGGTGCGCCATATCCGTCATTAGGTAGGCGCCGACGGAATCGGCGATCTCGCGGAATCTGGCGAAGTCGATGCCTCGGCTGTATGCCGTCGCGCCGCTGACGATGATCTTCGGCTTATGCTCCTCGGCGAGCCGAGCGATCTCGTCGTAATCGAGCTGCTCCGTGTCCTCGCGGACGCCGTACGGAATCACCTCGTACAGCTTGCCGGTGAAGTTCACCGGGCTGCCGTGCGTCAGATGCCCACCGTGCGCCAGGTTCATCGCCAGCATCTTGTCGCCGGGCTCCAATAGGGCGAAGTAGACCGCCATGTTCGCGCTGGCGCCGCTGTGCGGCTGCACGTTAGCCCATTGTGCGCCGAAGAGCGATTTCGCGCGCTCGATCGCGAGTGTCTCCACCTCGTCCATGAACTCGCAGCCGCCGTAGTAGCGTTTGCCGGGATACCCCTCGGCGTACTTGTCGGTCATGACGCTGCCGACTGCCTCGCGGACGGCTCGGCTGGCGATGTTTTCGCTGGCTATCAGCTCCAGGTTGGTTTCCTGGCGGGTCTCCTCCTTGCGGATGATCGTGGAGACCTCGGGGTCGGCCTGGGCGAGAATGTTCGTTCTCTGAGCCTGTACGTCCGGGTTAGCGGTCTTGAGGGACATCGCTTAGATTATGGCGGGTTAGGCCGACGAATCACTATTCATCTCATTTTTCGCTTTAAACTTCGTCATTTTTTTCCACCTTAACAAATGAGCAGCGGGGAGCGATAGCCGAAAGCCGAGAACCGAAATGCGAAAGCCGAAATTCGGAATTCGAAATGCGGATACTCCATCTGGCCAGTTAGCTTTCTTGACCGAGGGAGCTAGCTGTTTGGCGTCAGGTCACCGAGGTCGGTCGCTGCACCTGTCCGCATTCTGATTTGGGCGGCGGGTCGACTCAGTAGCAGCCAATCCATATAATACGTCACGGGAAGGCCGAAGGTAAACCAACTTCGGTTGGCGCCGTCCTCGCCGAGCCGTGGGCGGGGCCAAGGTTAGGAGGGCCGGAGGGCCCGGGGGTTCGAACCCTGCCGGGTTCGTCGGCGTAGAAACGCTGAGATCGGCAGCAGATCAACTGCTGCCTAGTAAGGAGAATCTTATGAGAAAAATATTAATGTTAGGCGTCTTGTCGATGACGTTCGCGGCCGCCGCGTTGGCAGACGATGTTTGGGTAATCGGCGAAGTCCGCGAAATCGGCCTCACCGATATCGTCGTGGACACCTCGACCGGCAACCAAAAGGTCGAAGTCGGCCCGATGTCCGAACTGTACAGGTTTGGCGTAACGCTGAAAATGCGCGATTACGTGAAAATCAAGGGACACACCATGCCGAGTTCGGACGTGGTCGTCGCGGACTCCCTATGGGTTCGCGGACGCACCGTCCGCAATCTCTCGACGCCCCGTACGCTTGGCACAGGCGACGAGTCGATGTCCGGGCGCATGGGGATCAGCGCCGCAATGAAGCCCTCAAGGGACATGGCGCGCAAAGTCATGGAACGCTGGATGGACGAGCCGAAGAAGGCCGCCGACTATATGGTCGACAAATACGGCCCGCCGGACGAACTCACGTCGGAACGGATGATCTGGCACAACAACGGCCCGTGGAAGACGTCGATCTTGACGAACGAGGAGATTCCTCACAACTTCCCGATGGCGCACCACGACATGTTGCTGCAGATTATCGACTACCGGGTGCCCGTCGACATGTTCGACGAGGTTGCCGACTATGACGGCAGCGTCATCATCGAGCGAACGAAAGGCACGCTCGGCGCGCGTTGCGACAAGGAAGCTGCGAACTTCCTGGCCGTGAATTTGGCCAACGACGTCGCAACGAAGAGAAAGACCGTCGCAGAGGCTCGCTCATTCTATGCGAATGCCATCAACGCGATGATGGCCGGCAATCTGAACTCGGAGCAGCGAGACTACACGAGCAAGTTCGTGTTCTCGACCCCGAGGACGAACACTGCCGACCCTGACCGCCGACACGGCGGCTAGCTCGAAACAATTCGAGGGGATGACTTTCTCATCCCCTCGCTTTTTTGTCGGTCATCCCTCAATCACCGGGATCAAGCTCACCTTTCTTGCGTGTCTCAGGAACTCACAGGTCAAAAGTACGCTTAACGCGAATAGGGCGAAGAACGCCCGCGAGAGGTGGACCGGATGGTTGACATGACGATTGCTTCAGTGCCCTCGACCCTACTTCGAGAGCCACAGCGCTTTTTCGACGAACTCAAGGCGGGCCAGGGTCTCAGCGACAAGGCGTTCGCGCTCGTAGGCTTTTGCCTGCTCTTCTTCGGCGCCTTCGGCGCCGTGCTCGGCGCTTCGAACGGCGTGCTACAGGCGTTGGCTTCGGTGGTAAAGCTGCCGCTTCTTTTCCTGCTCACGATGGGGATTTGCTTCCCCACACTGCATATTCTCAACTTGCTTTTCGGGGCAAAGCACTCGACTGGCCAACTGGCGGTTTTGCTCCTCGCGTCTCTGGCGGCAACCGGAACGATTCTGGTCGGATTCCTGCCGGTCTCGCTTTTCTTCTTGATGACCAATGACAGCTACGCGTTTTTCAAGCTGCTGAACGTCGCGATTCTGGCGGTCGCTGCGTTTTATGGCGTGCGGTTTCTTGCCGTCGGCATGGCGAAATTGCACGAAGGGCTCGACGCCAAGCTGGCTCCGAATCGAAACTCGGTTCTCACCCTCTGGATCCTGCTTTACGCTTTCGTCGGCAGCCAACTGGCGTGGGTCACTCGCCCGTACTTCGGCGCCAAGGATATGCAATTCGAGATTTTCCGGACACAGCGCGGCAACTTTTTCGTCGACATCCTCGACGCGCTGCAGGAACTCGGCGGAGGATAGTCACGAGGACAAGCCGCTCGAGCCAGTAAACTCGGCGGCACATGTCCGTACCGATTCCATCACCGTACTTCCCGGAGCCGATAACGGTGCAGGGCAATGTGGCGGACGCGGGATATGCGACGGTTGTTCGTTACTCGCGAACGGTGGCGCTGGGGCATCTGCTCTCGGTCGCCATCCTAGTTGCGCTTGCGTTTGGCTGGATGGAGCCGCAGCCGATCGAGTGGCTGCTCGGAGTCGGCGCGGAAACGGTTTGGACCGTTACCTTGGCGTCGTTCGCACTTCTCGCATTCGGGAGGCACTGGCCCCTGGCTTTGCAGTTGCTGGTCTTCGGAGTTTTTGCGCTGGGGCTGAGCGGGACTGCCGCTCTTTGGGCGCCGGTCATCGTCGAGGACTTCCCGGACTTCGCCAAAGCCCTGGGCTGTACGTTCGCGTCGGGCTGGGTTGGCTTGGTTTTGTACAATTTGGCGGCGAGCCGAGACTACAGTTTCTTCGGACAATACGTGTTGGTTTGGCTGCTTACTGCCGTTGTAACCGTCGTTTATACGTGGCTCTCGGACATCGTCATCAGCCTGGCATCGGCGTCGTTCATTGTTTTTTCGCTTGCGCTCTATTGCTATTTGTATGATTTGTCGATGATCTTGCGGCGTCGGCTTCCCAAAGAGACGATTGCGGGATCGCTCGACCTGTATCGCGATGCGCTAAACTTCGTGGGCTTCCCGGTGCGTGTGATGCGCAGGCCGCGGGGCCTGAGGAGAAACCGCACTTAGATGGTTATCGTGATGCGCTCCGGCGCGACAGAAGAAGAGATCAGCGCCGTAAAGCAGATCATCGAGTCCCATGAGCTTGCGACCTTGATGATGCCCGGCAGCGTCATGGCCATCGGCATCCCGTCTTCGATTCCGACAGACCTGCGCGACCCGCTCCAACAACAACTCGAGATCCTGCCGGGCGTGTCGAAGGTCACCCAGGTCAGCCGCTCGTTCAAGCTTGCGTCCCGCGAGTTCCACCCTGAGAGCACGCGCTTTTCTGTCGGAGAGGCCGACTTCGGCGGCGAACAGCTCGTGATCATGGCTGGGCCGTGCAGCATCGAGAGCTATGACCAGCTACGCGAAACGGCGGCGATCGTGAGAGCGAAGGGCGCCAACGTGTTACGAGGCGGCGCGTTCAAGCCCAGAACGTCTCCCTACGCGTTTCAGGGGCTCGCCGACGAGGGTCTCAGGATCATGAAGCAGGTCGGCAGGGAAGTGGGTATCGCAACGATCTCGGAAGTGATGTCGCCGGATATGGTGGGGTTGCTCGTTGAAAACGTGGACATATTGCAGATCGGCGCAAGGAGCATGCAGAACTTTCCGCTGCTGATCGAAGCGGGGAAGAGCAGGCATCCGGTGATGCTCAAGCGCGGGCCGTCTGCCACGATCGATGAGTTTCTGCTGGCCGCCGAGTACTTACTGGCGAACGGCAACGAGCGCGTGATTCTCTGCGAGCGCGGCGTGCACCCGTTGGACCGGACCTACACGCGAAACACTCTCGACCTATCGGCGGTACCGGTGCTGAAGGAGGTCTCGCACCTGCCGGTGATCGTCGACCCCAGCCACGGCGTAGGCGTGGCAAAGTGGGTTCCGGCCATGGCTTGCGCCGCGATCGCGGCGGGAGCCGACGGGCTTATGGTGGAGGTGCATCCCGACCCACGGAGCGCGCTTTCTGACGCAGCGCAGACGCTGACGCCGGAGGCGTTCGGCGCGATGATCGAGCGCGTCGGCACGTTTGCGCACGTCTCGGGACGGAGCCTGCCCTGCGCGGCAGAAGCGGGATAAAGGGCTGAATTGGGGCGAATACGAAACTTTTTAGGCCGCTTCTTGCGAACATTTAGTGTGAGACGGAGTCTAAGTACAACGGACCCTAAACCGAAGGAGGTCTCTGTGGTTTCATTGAATATTGATTCGAAACCTGTTCTGACTCTCACGGAGGAAGAGGCGTTCGCGCTCCTGTCTATGTGTATGTTGACGACAATGACGCTGGACAAAACGTCCGAAAGGGCGCTTAGAAAGCTGGCGGATTATTGTAAGAACGAGCAATTATTCGACGGACAGGCCAATGGCGTGACGCCTCGGCCGTGACGTATACATTGCCCGGCTCGCTTGCGAGCCGGGCTTTCAACTAAGTTCGATACTTTCGTAAGCTATCGAACGTCGTATACTCTTGATGGATACTGTCCTCGCACCAAACGCAAGGTCAGGCAACTAATTGAACATTGGAGGTTCAACGGATATGTTTCGCAAACTCACTCTCGCGATAGCGGCCGCCGTTCTGGCGATACCGGCTATCAGCTCTGCACAGGACTTCATGGGACCGCACCAAGGCGCCGTCACCGGCAACGCAAGCGGTAGCCACACCGACTTCGGCAACGTCGACGTAACGACGCTCTCGGCCCAGATGACATATTTCGTGACCGACGTCATCGAGGTCGGAGGCGGAATTCAATTCCTCGATTCTTCCGGCGGGCCAAGCACGACCGCTTGGTTTATCCTCGGAAACTACTATCTGCCCTTCGGCAGTGACCCGCGAATGAGGGTGTACGTCGGCGCGCGATTCTTCGACTTCGACAACGGCACCGACGGCTTCGCCGGCGCAGTCGGAATGCACTACTTCCTTCGGGAGAACGTCTCCATAACGCCGGAGCTTCAGATCGGCGACATCGACGGCGAGAGCTACACCCAGGTAGGGTTCGGCTTGACCATCTGGTTCAAGTAGGTGCTCTCATGCGAGAAGCCGGCCATGACTCCTCATGGCCGGCTTTTTCGATAGGTCAATCGATCGTTTCGCCGCGCTCGGAGCCGAGCCACTCGGCGTACTGCTCGATATTCAACTCCTGCATCAGCTTCGCGAACGGCCCGTTTTCGTCCTCAACGACTCGGCCGTAGGCGTCCGCGTCTCGATACGCGTGAACGACCACGTACTCGTCGCCGGATCGGAATGAGCTGATCAGCTCCACGCCGTCCTGCGCTCGCATGAATTCTCGTGCCTTCAGGCCGGTCGCCTCGAAATCTGAGTCCTTGCCGGGATGCGGCTTCCAGTGAGAAACTACCATATACATGGGTATCAGTTTCTACCGATGGTCGCGAGTTTCCTGCACGGGATAGAATCTGGTCGTATGGACGAGCCGACGATTCGATACACGAACGGCGAGATTACGGTTCTATGGAAGCCGAACCGCTGCATCCACAGCGGCATCTGCGTGCGCGGCTTGCCCCGCGTTTTCGATGTCACGCGCCGCCCCTGGGTCGACATCCTCGCCGCGACGACCGACGAGATCCGCGACCAAGTCGATCGCTGCCCCAGCGGAGCACTGAGTTATGAAGGCGCAGAGCCGGGCGAAG
>JAICGT010000015.1 GCA_025922995.1 Fimbriimonadales bacterium | reverse complement strand
GAGTTTGAAAACAAGGAAACGGTTTCTGCGCTCGTCACCGAGCGCGTCAAAGGCGGCTTAGTCGTCGACCTCGGCGTGCGAGGCTTCGTTCCCGCCACGCACGTGGGCACGGGCCAAATCCGCAACTTGGATCGCTTCGTCGGGCAAAGCCTGCCGTTCAAGATTATCGAAGTCGACCGTGAGCGGCGCAAAGTCGTTCTCTCCAACCGTCTCGCAGAGGAAGAGCAGCGTGAGGCGAAGAAGAAGGAGTTGTTCGAACACGTCAAGCCCGGAGACGTGCTCGACGGGACCGTTCGGCGGCTTGTTGACTACGGCGCGTTTGTAGACCTTGGCGGCGTCGACGGCCTCTTGCACGTGAGCGAGATGAGTTGGTCGCGCGTCGACCACCCCAAAGAGGTCATCAAAGAGGGTGAGGAGCTTCGGGTCATGGTGCTTCGCCTGGATGCCAGTTCAGGCCGAATCAGCCTTGGACGGCGTCAGGTGCTCCCGGATCCGTGGTCAGGCATCAAAGAGAACTACAAGATCGGCCAAACGTTGACCCTCCCGATTTCGCGGCTCGTTCAAAGCGGCGCATTCGTGAAATTGCCCGAAGGCGCGGAGGCTTTCATTCCGATCAGCGAGATGGCCCACCGGCGAATCAACAAGCCTTCGGAGGTTGTGAGCGCGGGACAGGAAGTCGAGTTGAAAGTATTGGACCTTCGGCCGGACGAGCGACGCATGGTGCTCTCGTTGCGTGCCCTCCAGCCCTTCGAGGAGCGCCAGAACACGGGCGGGCGCGACGAAATCAGGTCTCGCGGCGAGCGCCGTCGCGACCGGAACCAACCTGCCGCAGGTCCGGGCAACCTGACGATCGGCGATCGTCTTGGCGCGCTGAAAGGCTTGGTTGGGACGTTCGGCGACGAAGACGGCGCAGCCGATACCCAGCAGGCTCCGAAGCCCAAGAAGGCGAAAACGAAGAAGCCCGAATCGGCTGAGGAAGAATTGGCCGCCGACGCGGAGGCCTCGATGCCGGTGGACGAGGTTGAAGAACCTTCAGTTGAACCGGATGCGCCTCAGACCGACAACGCAGAAGAACCAGCCCCGGATGCTCCGGCTGAGCCCGTGGAAGCGGTCGAACCCTCCGAAGCGGTCCAAGAGGCTGAGGAAGCCAAGTCGGAATAGCTCTCCGGCCCCGCAAAAAAATTGCCCCGTCGAGAAATCGACGGGGCAATCTACTTTTGAGACCTTGACGTGTCGTCTATCGCTTGACGACGTTCGGCAAGTTGAAGATCGGCATATAGAGGCTGACGAGGACGAAGAGCACGATCGCACCGACGACTACGGTCAGAATCGGCTCCATCATTCGCGTAAGCTTTTTGACCTGGTACTCGATGTCTCTTCGATAGAAGTGCGCGACTTCGTCGAGCATCGCGTCGAGGTCGCCGGACTGCTCACCGGCAGCGATCATGCGCGTTACCATCGGCGGGAATTGGCCGCTCGCGGCGAGCGGATCGGCCAGCGTTGACCCCTCTTTCACGAAGTTGATCGCCTGCAACACGGAGTCCCTGATGACGACGTTACCGGCAGTGTTGGCCGAAACCTGCAAGGCTTGCAGAATCGGCATGCCTCCGCGCGTTGCGCCCGCCAGCGTTGTAGCGAAGCGGGCAAGAGCGATCTTCCGAATCAGCTTACCGAGCAGCGGTAGCTTGAGCTTGAATCGGTCGTATTTCAGACGGCCGCCGGGGGTCTGAACCCACTGTCGGAACGCAATGAACGCGCCGAGCAGAACCAAGATCACGATCCAAGCGCGATGCAGAATCAAGTCACTTAAGAAAATCAAGCTTTGCGTGACTGCGGGCAACGGCGCGTTGAATTGATCGTACACCTTTGCGAACGCAGGGACGATGAAGACGAGCATGAACGTTACGACGCCAATGGCAGCGACGATGACGATTGCGGGGTACGTCAGTGCCGATTTAACCTGTTCGCGGAGCTCGGCCTCTTCGTCGAACTGCTTGGCAGCTAGCTCCAACGTGTGGTCCAGGGTTCCCGCCGCTTCGCCTGCCTCGACGAGCGCAACATAAAGATCATTGAAAATCTTTGGATGGCGTCGCAACGCGCCGGCAAGCGAGGCACCGGTGAGGACGTCGAGCCGCACCGCATTCAGAGCATCGACGAGAGTCGGGTTTTCCGACTGCGCCGAAACGGCAGAAAGAGCCTCGATGATCGGCAAACCGGATCGGACCAGCGTGGCTAACTGGCGGCTCATCACCACCATATCGCCAAGCTTTACTTTCTTCGATCCGAACAAACCGGGCGATACTTGGCCCTGGTCGACGACCTTGCCCTTGCGAAGCTGATACTTCGTTAAGAACAGGTCTTTGTTGCGGAGAATCTCTCGTAATTCAGCCGTGGTCTCGGCCGCGAGGATGCCAGATTGAAGGTTCCCTTCGCGGTCTCTTGCAGAGTATTGAAAAGTAGGCATTTTCTATTTAATCTTCCGTATATAGGACTCGTAAGACTTCCTCGGGTGTGGTGACGTGATCGAGCACTTTCTGCCTTCCGGAAGTCTTCATGGACTGCATGCCTTCGGCGAGGGCTTGTTCCTTTAGCTCGCTGCCGGCAGCGCGCTTCAGGACCATATCCCGCAGAGTGTCGCTCATAGACATGATCTCGTAAACGGCGGTTCGGCCCTTCATGCCACGATTTCCGCAGCGGCCGCATCCCGCACCCCTCGCTATCTTTGCTCCGTCGTCCAGCTCGAGCGCCGCTTGATCGGCGAGTTCGGCCGTTACGAGTTCACGACAGGAGGGGCAAACTGTTCTTACCAGGCGTTGGCCAACGACGCCGAGCACAGCCGAACTGATTAGGAACGGCTCGACGCCCATGTTCTGGAGGCGGACCAGCGCTCCTGGGGCGTCGTTGGTGTGCAGGGTGCTCAGAACGAGGTGGCCCGTTAAGGCAGCCTGGATCGCGATCTCGGCGGTCTCGCCGTCGCGGATTTCACCGACCATAATGATGTCCGGATCTTGGCGCACAAGTGTGCGGAGTCCGTTAGCAAAGGTCAAGCCGATTTTCGGATTCGCCTGGGTCTGGGTGACCCCGTTCAGGTGATACTCGACCGGATCCTCGATCGTGTTAATGTTGAGCGTCGGCGAATTCACTTTTTGCAAAGCGGCGTACAGCGAAGTCGACTTTCCTGACCCGGTCGGGCCGGTTACCAGCACGATGCCGTGGGGCCTGGTTACGAGGCTCTCGAACAACTTTTTCTGCTCGGGATAAAAGCCTAGTTTATCGACCGAAGCGAACGAACTCGCCTTCTCGAGAACACGCATGACGACCTTTTCGCCGTAAATCGCCGGCATGATGCTCACACGTAAATCGAATTCTCGCCCCTTTTCGTCATGCATCGTAAATCGGCCGTCCTGCGGGCGTCGACGTTCTGCGATATTTAGTCGCGACATGATCTTGATGCGGGAAACGACCGCCGCTAAATGCGGTTTCGGCCACGTCGTTTGTTCGTATAAGAGACCGTCCAAGCGATACCGAACGCGGACTTCGTGCTCCATCGGCTCGATGTGAATGTCACTCGCGCCGGCGGCAAGGGCTCCCTGTGTGATGCCATTAACAAGCCGTACAATGGGCGCATCTTCCGCCATTCCGACCAATTCATCGACAGATAGGTCTAACTGAGTTGGGCCGATGTCGGCAATGTCTCTCAACGCGGAGGCGGCCTTATGCCGCACGTCGAAGGCGCGATTGATGCTTTCGGTTACGTCGGCGGCAAAGGCAAGATGCGGAAGAATAGGTTTGCTGAAAAACGACTTGAGTTCGTCGACGGTTCCCAAGTCCAGAGGATCGGCCATGGCGACGCGGACGCCTTCTTCCTCGAATCCGAAAGGCAGCACCATTTTGCGTCGTGCAATTCGTTCTGGGATGGATCTTGCCGCTTCGAAGTCCAGCTCGGTACCGGTAAGCTCGACGAACGGATAATTAATCCGCTCCTCGACATACTTGCCAAGAACGCTCGGAACGACGTGACCGAGTTCGATCAGCGTTTCTCCGAGGAAGGCGCCGGTCTGCTGCTGTCTCTCTAACGCCTGCTCTAGCTGCTGTTCGCTAACCAGGCCATCTGCCAGCAGGGCCGCGCCGAGCAATCTCTTGCGCTCCACCCTGTTTATAATTTCTTCGATCATGTTCACCCGGCGCCCGCCTTATGCGAACGTCGAGCTCCTCCAAAAAGATTCTATGACTTTCGGATACCCGGTAAATTCACCCGATTGGGTGATTCACCTGACCCACCATTTCATTGTTCAATATAGCCAACCTCGCAAGAGGTGATCTGCGGGCCGGTCTTATCGACCTGCTCATTATACAGAAGAAACCACCACACCGGGCTCGTTTCACTGCGGGAACGAGCCCACCCTAAAATGAGCCTTCGCGGGCTCAAGGCTTTACATTTGGGAGGATAACAATTGAATACGCGCATTAGATCGATGCGCACTGCGGCGTCTGCGGCGCTCGTGTGCATCGGAATCGCGGCCATCGCTCAGGGGCATGTGCCCGGGCGAGTTCTGGTCAAATTTAGAGACGGAGTGTCGATGAGTGCGGCTCATCAGGCTCTTTTGAACGTGGGAGGAACAACCCAAAGAACTCTGCGGGGGTTGTCCACCAAAGTCGTCGCCGTGCCCGTCGGCCGGGAGGCGCTTATAGCCAATCGGTTGCGGGCAAGCGACGCTGTTGAATACGCCGAGGTCGACGGGTACGCCCAGCCGGCTCAGGTAGTCCCCGACGATCCGTGGTACGCAGGTGGCGGGCCAGGCTGCGCCCAGTGGCCCCTTCTCAAAATCGGCTGCCCAACGGCGTGGTCGATGACGACAGGCAGCGCATCAGTGACGCTTGCTGTCATCGACACAGGCGTCGATGACATTCACGAGGACCTTCGCGACAAGATCACCCCCGGATACAACGTCGCATCCAACAATACCAATACCTTCGATACAGCCGGACACGGCACGATCGTCGCCGGAACTGCGGCAGCGCACGCCGACAACGGCATGGGCGTCGCCTCGGTCGCGTGGGGCGTTCGTATCATGCCGCTTCGTGTTACCGATGCTAACGGTGACGCTCCGTTTTCTAATTTCGTTGAAGCGCTCGGCTACGCTCGTACGCACGGCGCAAAGGTTGCGAACATCTCCTGGACCCCCATGTGGGCGAGCAGCGCCGTACTCGATGCGGCTCGCAGCTTCCGACAGGCGGGCGGTCTCGTAGTCGTAGCGGCCGGCAATAACGGCTTCCAGTACAGCTACGGCGACTTTGCGGACCTCGTGGTCGTCGGTGCCACCGATGGCAACGACAACTACACGTCGTACTCGAACTACGGCAACCTCATAGACCTCGTCGCTCCCGGATCGACTTTCACGACCGGGTCGACGCTCGGCAGCCAAATCTACGGCAACGCCTCGGGCACGAGCGTGGCAACGCCCTACGTCAGTGGCGCAGCGGCACTCCTCTGGTCGCTGAGCCCGAACCTAACCCCGACACAAGTTGAAGCCTTCCTCGAGTCGTCTGCGGACGATCGTGGGCCGACGGGGTTTGACATTCATTACGGTTGGGGACGCCTCAACGTCTCGCAAGCCCTCGTTGCCGCAGGCGGAACACCTGGCAGCGACGTCACGCCTCCCGTGGTCGACATCCTTTCTCCAAACGCCGGAGCAACCATCGGCGGAACCATCTACGTGACCGCCGAAGCCACGGACAACGTTGGCGTCGTCGAAGTGCGACTGATGATAGACGGCAACATCGTAGCCACGGACACCGCCGCGCCGTACGTGTTGGAATGGAACACGACGAGTTGGTCGAATGGAGCACACTCGGTGCGCGTCCGCGCGTTGGACGCGGCCGGTAACTCGGGCGATGACCTGATCAGCGTCAATGTCTCGAACAAGGCCGGCGACACGACACCGCCGAGTGTTTCGATTACGTCGCCTTCGAACAACGCAACGGTCGCGGGAAACGTGACATTCTCCGCAAGCGCTTCCGACAACGTCGGCGTGGCGTTCGTTGAGTTCTTCGTCGACGGCGTCTGGCACGCCGCTGACGCATCGGCTCCGTATTCGTGCTCGTGGGACTCGCGAACCGTCTCCAACGGCGCTCACACGCTGATGGCGGTTGCAGAGGACACGTCGGGCAACCGAACTTCGACATGGATCTCGGTCAACGTATCGAATAGCGTGCCGGACACGACACCGCCAACTGTCTCCATCACTTCGCCCACGCAAGGGCAGACCGTGAACGGAAACACTCTCGTTCGAGTGGATGTGTGGGACAACATCGGCGTGGTGCGATGCGAGCTCTTCATCAACGGCGCGCTCACCGACACCTCAACGTCGGCGCCATTCACCACGCGATTCAACGCAAAGCGAATGAGTGGCACGCTGATCCTAACCGTCAAGGCGTACGACGCTGCCGGTAACGCGGGCATTTCTTCTCCTGTAACTGTGTACCGATAGTGGACACGGAAACCCGAACAAAAACGGCCCCGCTTACGCGGGGCCTTTTCTTTGCCTGTCGGCAATTGCTAGCGAACCAAGGCCGTTCTATGGCCATGGCTGAACAAAGTTCAGGTTGTTGTTCGCATTGTCGAGCGCGTTTTTGAGCGCTTCCTGGTAGGCACGCCACGGATCACTTTCCCAAGCGGTTCCGTGTAGGCCTAGCTCGGCGTTAGCTTCCGCCATCACGGCGCCAACCGTGGCAAAACCAAGGAAGTTGGCGCTGTTTGTGCCGGGCGCGTAGATCATCGCGTTCGGGTCCACGCCCGGATTCGAGCCGTTTACCGCGTTCACGTTGAGCCACATCGCTGCGTACTGCACGCTGAGCATATACGCCATGTTGGTCGCGTTGCCCTCCAATAGCCAGCTTCGGAACTTGCTGTAGCTCGTCGGGTCGAAATCATCGCCGTTTGCCTTTCGGAGATTCTGTGCCGACAGGCCCGCCAGCGCGGCCGTCATCCCGAGCGTCTGCTTCATTCGGTTTTCGCCGTTCTTGTTAGACCAGAAGCCGAGCGTTTTACCGCCACCGCCTCCAAGCAGGACGTTGCCGAAGTCATGTCCGAAGATGATCGTGCCAGGATCGGCAACGGGAATGATTCCCTCCCAACACTGGTTGGCATCTGCCGTCGCGACAACGCTGCCACCGAAGAAGATCGTCGCGCCCGGGATCGGGCCCGTCTGTATCCAGCCGGATACCTGGGTCTCGCAAGCTGAATACGGCGTTCCTTCGTCGAGCTCCAAGATCCACTCGCCGTTGATGTTGGTTGTAACGACGAAGGTTTCGTTCGGAGTGACAACCGTAATCTCCCAGTTGTGAATTAGGACTTCGCCGGGATCGCGCTCGCCGTTCAGGTCGGCATCGTAGTACTTGACACCAGTTATGAACGCCTGCGGAGTCGGCGGCGGCTCTTGGCTTCTGACTTTGAAGTTATCAGTCTTTGACCATGCGGGCAAGAAGCCGTGCCCCCCTGTCCCAGATCCGGGCGTGTACTTGTCGACCGGCGTTAGCCAAACCTTGTACTCGCCGCCGTTGTTCGGAGTGTCGTCGAAGGGCATAAGCTGCACCGGCGTCGAGCCGTTTGCGCCGTTGAACGTTCCGTTGGCGTGGCCCAGAAAACCAGAATCGGGCAGCGATCCGGAGACAACGCCCGCGCCGCCTCCATTGACCGCGACGAGCAGCCTGCGGTTTCGAATGTCATCCGTCGAAAGCAGCACGGCGCCGCTAGGGTCGGTGACCTGGAAGTAATACTCGCCCGGAGGGAGCCCGGCAGAGTTCATACCCTGCGGCCCGCCGTTCAAGTGGACTGAGTCTTTGTCCGGAAACAGGTTCGCGTTTACCACTTGCCCGTCCGGAAGCGTTGTGTAGATGGCGCCGGCAAACTGTGCCTGGGCGCCGGTAATAAGAAATGCTGCGGTACACGCGACCCCGATGAGCCGTCGTGCCATTCCCCGAATATTCACTTGTTCCTCCTGGGGTTCTGCGGAGTCCCCCAATAATGTTTATGGCTCAATAAAATCAACCCTTCGAGAGGTTGCTGTTGGCCGGTTTTATTATGCTAGCCGCAAACGCCCTTTGTGACCATAGTCCCGTCCGAAAGTCGCTAAATCACCCGTTCGGATGAGGAATTTTTCGACCCAAAAAACGGGCCCGTACGATAAATGACCGACACTGCGTCGGCCCATAATGGGGAGATGACCCACGGACGTCTGACGGAGGAGCAAATCAGGGACGCGCTCTCACGCGCCGAAGAGCTGCACCTGCGTCAGGCGCTGACGGATGGCGGCGATCCGGCGATCGAGTCGGTGCTCAGCGCGGCGGAGGAGATTGGACTCTCGCGGGAAGCGATGATGCAAGCGTTACGAGAGCGCCTCGTCAGGCCAATGCACACGCCCGCCCCAGGTGACCGGGTGTTCGCCCGCTCGGCTGACGGCAACTTTTATGTCGCGGACGTTGTCGAGGCGGAACCGGGCAAAGTGCGAGTGCGGTTCCTCTCCGGCGGGGAAGACGTCCTGACCGAGGAAGCGCTGCAGCCCTGCAATTTCGTGCCTGGTGCGAAAGTCGTCGTTCCATGGCCGGTATGGGGGTGGTACAAAGGCGATGTCGTGTCCTACGACGCAAAGAAGGGCAAGGTATTAGTCTCGGACGGGTGGAACGAAAAACGCTTCTCCATTTCCGAAGTTCGCCTCCAGCCACGAAAAGAGAAGGGGAGCAACTCTCGAGCGAGGCTCTATTGGATTCTCATCAGCATTGGCGCAGCCCTCGGCGGCCCCTTAGGTGCTGTGATTACGTGGCTGCTAATGCGCTAGAAGCCCCAACTAACACTGATACCGGGGCGCTCCAGCCAAATCCACATTAATCCTACTGTAAATGCGTCGGCATTGTAGTTCAAAATTAAATGCGTTCTGTGGCCGTCGTACATACCAAGGAGACCGAATCGATCGCTGATCCTATAGTTAGCGCCGAACGGGAAATTAAACCCGTCGTCGGATTCGCTGTAATTGATCGACACGTACGGCGCGATACCGATCGACGCAAAAGTCTTGGAGAATGTCGCGTAATAGGCGCGCTCACCCTCCTGAGTTCCTATTCGGTCGCTCGATGTGCCCAGTGATACCATCGGCGTTTTTGGCGTTTCCGGCGAC
Organism: Fimbriimonadales bacterium; assembly: GCA_025922995.1. GTDB lineage: Bacteria > Armatimonadota > Fimbriimonadia > Fimbriimonadales > ATM1 > JACDEQ01. Next base: position 1,889 of record JAICGT010000015.1, on the reverse strand, counting down.
ACTACCCAATTCGCCAACGGACCGATTTCGCTCTCTCCAGGATTGAATTCGACGCCGGCCTGGAACCTCCGCGTAAACCGATGCTGCGCTGTAAATCGCCATCGAGCCCGGTCTACGTCGGTATCGACGAACCTCGCGGAGAACGTCCAGTCGTATTGCAATTCCCCCGAACCGAGGGCATGGCCTTCACCGGGTCAGCCGGTTCACGTGGGCACTTGCGCCATTGCCGAACAAGCTAACAAAGCTGTCACCAACGTCGTAAATCCTAAATCGTGAATCGTCAATCCGTCATCACCTTTCGGCAAGCGGCCACGACGCGCTCCGTATCCGGAAGCGCCGCGTACTCGTAAATCGGATTGAATCCGATGTGCACATCCGGTTTCGACACCAATTGCGGCGCAGAGATAAATGCGCCCCAAGTTCGTTCATCGCTCGCCATTTTCTGGATGATCGTTTGCCCGAAGCTGCAGGTTTCGCTGTCTTCCTGAACAACAACCAGCCGACCGGTTTTTTCAAGAGACGTCGCGACAGTCTCGAAATCGAACGGCACGATCGAGCGAACGTCGACAATTTCACAGGATATCTCGCCGTCGAGCTGTTCGGCGGCCTCCAATGCCTGTTCCGTGCAGTTGCCCCATGTAACGATCGTTACGTCGTCGCCTTCGCGCAAAACGACGGCTTCGCCGAAACCGACTGCGGGCACTTGCTCCGGCGTGTCGATCTGCATTCTAAATAGGTGCTTCGGGATCAAAAACACCGTTGGGTCATCGGCGGCAAGGGCGGTCCACATCATTGCGGCTGCGTCCTGCGGGTTCGATGGGATCATCACGCGAATGCCGGGGAAGTGGGCAATCGGCGCTTCGTTGGCCTGGCTATGCCACAAACTGCCACCGGGCAAGTACGCTCCATACGGAGCATAGATCACGCAAGGGCACGGCCATTCGCCAAAGGAACGCCACCGAATCGTCGCGATATTATTAACCAACTGGCTCCAACCCGGACCCACGAAGTCGATAAATTGCAGTTCGAAAACCGGACGCATTCCATAGCACGCCAATCCGCACGCAACTCCGATAATCGTCGCCTCCGCCAGCGGCGAATTAAACACACGATCCGGATGCGCAGTCGAAAGCCCGTCGGTCAATTTAAAAACACCGCCTTTAGGGTCTTCGATATCTTCGCCGAAAAACACGATGCGCTTATCTTTATCCAGCGCGACCTTAAAAACATGATTGAGCGCATCGACCATGCGCCATTTCCTGCCGCCCTCAAGCGGCGGCGGTTCAGGCGTCGGCAGGTCGCCGTAAAGGTGATCGAGCACTTCTTCGGCGACCGGGTCTGGCGATTCTTCCGCCTTGATGTAGTCCTGGTCGACAGAGTCGCGGATTTCGTCCTGCATCGCTTCCCAGTCCTTTTCGGTCAGGTGTCCTTCCTTAATCAGTTCCTGCGCCATCACCACGATCGGGTCGCGCTTCATCATCGCGTCGATGTCTTCCTGAGTTCGGTAGACGCGATGGTCGTCGCTGCTCGTATGGCTGCTGAGCCTGTCGAGTTCGCACCAAAGCACGGTCGGGCCACCGCCTTTTCGCGCCTTCTCGACGGCGACCTTGCCCGCCTCGTAAACCCGGTCGGGATGGCGAGCGTCCACGCGGACCAGGCACTCTTCCCCTCAGGACCCGAGCGTGTACGGATTGAACTTTTCGGTGTTCGTGCTGATGCCGTACTTGTTATCCTCCATGATGAAGATGATCGGCAGCTTCTCTTGCTGCGCGAAGGCGATGGCCTCATAGACCTCGCCCTGACGGCTCGCGGCGTCGCCGAAGGTGGCAAGCACCACGCTGTCCTTGCCTTCGAGCTGCATGCCCCATGCCGCCCCCGCCGCGGGGAGG
>JAICGT010000014.1 GCA_025922995.1 Fimbriimonadales bacterium | reverse complement strand
TCTTGCCGATCGTAATTGAGGGTGCTGCGACTTATACATGGTCGAAACTCTTGAAAGAGGGCAGCATGGATCTGGAGGGTTGGATAGCACTGACGGAGTCTGTGCAGCCTACGGACGAAGCCGCAATCATCTATACCAGCGGCACTACCGGCGAGCCGAAGGGGGCAGTCCTTACTCACGAGGCGTTTGCATACCAATGCGCGATGGTCCGAAAAAATCTGCCCGTCGATGAGCGTGACCGATTCCTGAGTTTCTTGCCTATGTCCCACGTGTACGAACGCATGGGCGGGCACTATTTTCCGCTGTCCGCAGGTTGCGAAGTTGCGTTCGCGAGCTCGCTGAAAACGCTTTCAAGCGACATCATCGCGGCAAAGCCGACGGTCATTACGGTCGTTCCTCGATTTCTCGAAAATGTGCGGACGAAAATATTGGCGTCGGTTGAGGACGCTCCGGGTATACGGAAGAGACTATTTTATATGGCCCTCGGCCAAGGTGCAAAGCGCATAGGCAACGACGGCAAGCCTTCCGGCCTGTTAGGGAAGCTGCTCGACAAGCTTGTCGGCTCGAAAATAAGGGAGAAATTTGGTGGAAGGCTGCGCTTTATGGTGAGCGGAGGAGCCGCGCTGCCCAAAGATTTGGCTGAGTTTTACGCCGCTTTCGGCATTAAAATCATTCAGGGCTACGGACTTACCGAAACCGCTCCGGTAATTTCGCTTAATCACCCGGATAGAAACAAACCGGATTCGGTCGGTGAGGTGCTCGAGGGATTGGACGTCAAGATTGCCTCAGACGGGGAGATCATCATGAAAGGACCGACGAGGCTGCTGCGATACCATAACAAGCCCGAAGAAACCACTGCCGCAATCGATTCAGAAGGCTATTTTCACACCGGTGATATCGGAACCTTGGCCGGTGATAGGCTGTGGATCACCGATAGAAAGAAGGATATCCTCGTTTTGTCGAATGGCAAAAATGTCGCGCCTGCCGCGATCGAGGCTCGACTCAAGTCTTCGTCGTACATAGAAGAGGCGATGGTCATCGGCGACGGCATGGATCATGTTTCGGCGCTCATCGTGCCCTGTTTCGACACGCTCAATCATTTTGCGCATCAGCACGACATTATAACGTCGCACCATCACGAGGTGATCGCTCATCCGGAGGTCGTTGCTTTGTTGAAGAGGGAAGTCGAAACCGCGAACAAAGGGCTTGCAGACTTCGAGAAGGTTAAGGGTTACAAATTATTGTCGGCTCCCTGGACGATCGACAGCGGTGAGCTTACTCCTTCGATGAAAGTAAAGCGACCGGTCATCCGCGAACGCTTCGCTAAGGAAATCGAGGAGTTGCGTCGCCGCTAACCGCCGCCTTCAACCGGCGTTGACTCGTCGGGCGTGGGCTCGACCGGAGGCTTCGGCTTGGCCTTCGGCCCTCTTGCGATGATTCGCGGGCTCGCTCTGTAAATGCTGTCGAAAAGGCGCTGACGTTCTATTTCTACGCCGTCTCTTTCGATAATCCGCCAGGTGGTGCATTTTCTACCGATGCTGCCTTTCTCGATAACTTTCGTCCTGCCGGGTGCAAGGCTACTATCGGTAACGTATTGAACCTTGTTGCCCCAGGAAGAATGGTCCGAAGTCTCTAGGCGCACTTTATAGTCGAGTTTTTTCGACCCGAGAACGTAAAAAGTGATCGTTCCTCCCTTGACTTCACTGGCAATTGCGATTGGCGTATCGTAGTTGTTTCTTATTTTGAAATCGATGCCGTTGTAATCTACAGTTGCATCTCGCCCAACAGGCACATAGGGGACCGGCATGGAGTGGTTTTGCCTGCTCACTATCTCTAGGTTCGCGAGCGCTGCTGCATTGAACAGCGTTGTGCTTACTTGGCAGATTCCGCCTCCATAGTCTATTTCGTGACGTCCATTGGCGTAGACACCTGCCAGTTTGTATCCCGCCTTCGGAGTTCGTTTGCCGACAGTTTCGTTGTAACTCAGCACTTCACCCGGCAGTAAAAGCGATCCGCTTAAGCTACCGGCCGCAATGCGGATGTTGTTTGTACGGTTTAGATTTCCCGCAGAGAAATTCGTCGAAAAGGATTGCACGACAAGGTTGATGCCATCGACGACTTCATTGGATATGCGCACATCCGCCGTTTTCATCGGAAGCTCGAACTTCGGCGTTCGCTCGACCATAGCCGCCAAAGCGGCCGCGCCGACCGCTTCGGTGTTCAGTTCGAACGACGGCACTTCGTACTTTCTAGTAAAGTGCCCGTCTTTGAACTCGACTGAGGCTTCTTGTTTGGGTTTCGCGTTCTTAGCAACAAATTCCGCCAGGTCGTCGAACGACCCGCCGCTCTGTGTCCACTTAACGTTAATGGGACCACCTGCAATCACCTTGCCGAGGAGCGTATCCGTGTATTTTTGAAACTCGATAAAGCTGAGCGTTGCCTCAAAATCCGGACGAATGCCGAGATCACGAAGGGCGAGCGGAGTCGGCTGCTTCGTGAGCAGCCGAGAGTGTGGCTGCAGGGCAGCTTCTTGTTTCGTTGTCCACCAAGTTTCGAGTCGCTGCCGGAGTTGATCGGGTGTCAATTCGCCGACATCCATACCGGCGAGGGTGGTGCCCTTCGGCGTCATCTCGTCTTGCATCGACACGAACGCACCGAAACCTGCCCCGGCAAGCAGTAGCACGCCGGCCGTCCAACCTATAACTTTCTTCATTTCTAAGTTCCTTTTACTTACGTCTCCAGGTCGTTCCTTCGACCGAGTCTTCAAGCGTTAATCCTATAGACTGTAAATCGTCTCGAAGCTTATCTGCGAGGTCATATTGCTTCGCCGCGCGGAGGTTCTGCCTCCATTCGATAATCTTTGCCATCAAGTCGTCCAAAACGCCCGGCTCGTCGGCTGCCGACGAAACCTGTAGGCCCAGAAGACCCGCAAACTTCACGGCAGCTCGGTACACGTTCGCAGCTTCGTCCGCGTGGTCTGCAAGCCCTTCCGCCATCATTTCGTTCAGGCGGCTCACCGCGTCGTGTAACGTCGCAATCGCCATCGGCGTGTTGAAATCGTTCATCATCGCAGACGCAAAAGCTGCGTACAAGGTTTCATCGACAGGACCTTCGGGCACTTCGCCGAGATGTTGCGACGCGCGGACGAGGGAGGTCTCTATCCGCTTGAACGCGCTCTGGGCTTCCGCCATGCGAACCTCCGAGTAGTCGATTGGGCTTCGATACGAGTTGTTCAGCAGGAAAACACGAACGGCTCCTGCAGAAAACCGCTCGATGGCCTCGCGCACTGCCAGGACATTCCCCTCCGACTTGCTCATTTTCTTCTGAGCCAACTGCACAGAGCCCCAATGCATCCAGATTCGGGCGAAATGCGGGCCGCCGAGATAAGCCTCGGATTGCGCAATCTCGTTTTCGTGATGCGGAAACACGAGGTCGACGCCGCCGGCATGAATATCGAAATCGGGCCCAAGTTCTTTCAAAGAAAGCGCCGAGCATTCGATATGCCAGCCCGGCCTGCCCTGGCCCCACGGGCTCTCCCACGACGGCTCGCCGGGCTTGGCGGACTTCCAGAGGGCGAAGTCCATCGGATGCTCCTTTCGCGCGTCCACTTCGATGCGCGATCCTTCGCGCATTTCCGAAAGCTTGCGGTGGCTCAGCTTTCCATAGTCGCTCAAAGAAAGTACTCGGAAGTAAACGTCTCCCTCGACCTCGTAAGCGTGGCCCGACTCGATGATTTTCTCGATCATCGAGACGATGGCCTTCATGTTCTTCGTGACATACACCCATCGCGCGGGGCGAACTCCGAGCATTTCCAGGTCCTTTAGGTAGCGCGCGCCGTATTTTTCGGCGACTTCGGCAGCCTCGATTCCTTCTTCCTGGCTCTTGCGGATGATCTTGTCGTCGATGTCCGTGAAGTTTTGGACGATGTCGACTTCCATGCCCTGGTCTTCCAACCAGTTGCGGACGACATCGAACAGCACCGCGCCACGCATGTGGCCGAGGTGCGCGGGCGCTTGGGGAGTTAGTCCGCAGGCGTAGATGCTCACCTTTCCCGGATCTCGCGGGGCGAAGTCGACGAGCGATCGCGAAAGGGAGTCGTAAATCTTAAGAGTCACTAACGCTATTTTAGCGCGTCACTTGCCGATGCCTTCGTTCATGAGCTCTTCAGCGAGCTTGAGAAAAGCCTTCTGATCCATCCCCAGCGACGGCCCTGCGTCAGTCAGCGCGCTTCCGATGCCGATCGCGCTGCTCTTATCGACGAATACCTCGTACTTGTTCGGCTCGTGGTACTTCTTGCAAATCGCCTCGATCTTGTCATTCGTGTCCTCGGCTTTCGTGTCCAACCGCTGGAAGGTGGTGCCCTGCATTGCTTCGAGAGCGCGTGTGTCCAAATTCGTCATCGCCGTAGATATCTGCCCCAACATCGCGCGGGTTTCGAGTAACACAGACGCATATTGCGAAGCAATTGGCCCGCATTCGGCGGGCGGCGGAAGGGACTGGAAGTCGGTCGCAAGGTTTGAAAAAAACGTGTCTACGTCTCCAACGATGCCGGACGCCTCGCCGCGCCGATGTGCCTCGTCCGCGCGGGCGGGATCCTCTTCAAAGTAGGTTCCCGGCTGCAACGATCCGATTTTGCCGATGAGCTTCATTGCGAAAGTCGAATTGAATCCCTCGCGCTGCTTGTCGATTCTCTTGAGGTGCTCGAGCCACTTCCGGACATCGTCGGGCATCGTGATCCCGGTCTGATTGACCGACGGCGGGGCCGTATCTCCCTGCAAGGCAAGGGTAGGCGGTTTGTTATCTCCACTCTGACGCAAGGCTACGTCCTGCGCGGAACCGCCGATCCGAAGCGAAGGGTCACCATCGTCGCCACGCAGCCGTAGGGTTCCTGTAGCGTATAAAACAGCAGCAGAGACAAGCAAAATTGCGGGGACGAGCAGCCACAGCGCACGTGGCCTCTTGCTGCTAAAGGCAACGTCGAGCCCCTTTCCGCACTGCGGACAGAACTTGGACGTGCCGACGTCGAACGCGCACTTTGGGCACTGCATCATAGGGTTTGACGCTGTCGAGGCGGCCGAAGGTTCCGGGCGGCGGTACCTTCCGCCGAGTCAATGCGTCTGACTTCGTAGAGAGGGATCAAAAATGATTCGAACACTAGTCCTGTTCGGCCATTGCAACGAGGTCGAACCGGCAGATAACGAGGGAACGCTGTTTGTAGGTTGGTCTGAAGCAGTGAACTTCCAAGACGTCGCCAGCCATCTGATCCAGGGCGAGTTCGAGAACTCGGTCATCATCCCGGTGAACTCGACGCCAGGAACGTGCGAGAGCGCGTCCGTGCATATCACGATCGAGCGCACGGGCGTCAATTTCAAAGGTTTCAAAGCGAGATTTTGGCTGCGGGATAAACCGTATTCGGAAGCCGCTCGTAACGGCGATCTGGTGCCGCTCAACTTCGATTGGGTGGCTTATATCCCGTGTTCCAGCTACTTGACAGGGTAACCTCGCCAAGTTGCATGCTTGCCGCGCTCGTGGTCACGGCACTTTCGGTACCGTCGATGGCTATCCCCGTCGGCGACGGCTTCATCATGCCGACCGAATTTCGCACTCTTGCGCGATTCCAGCGCGCGATAGGCGCTGAGCTGGAGTATCCGAAGCTTTACAGAGCGGCTATCGAAAACAGTCGCCGCCGACCGCCGCGGCAGCTGCGCGTGTTGCACGTCATCGTTCGCGAAATCGATGCGCCGATAGAGGACAAAGACGGCAACAAAGTCCGCGCGTCCAGCAAGATGACGTCAGCCGAAATTAATCGCTGTAGCGAGTGGTTCGACAATTACTGCAACCTTGTGTTCACGTACACGGCAGGAGCCTTAAAAGTCGATCCCACCGAGCTGCTGCTCGAGCACCCAGTTCACCGTCTGGAGGCGATGGGTGAACGAAAGTACTGGCTAAGCGGCTACGGCGCAACGCAGGGCATCGAGGATCGCATCAAGTCGGACTATTACGACAGCATTTGCTTTTACTACAAGAAGCCCGAAAATATGCAGCCCGGCCTCTTGGGCGGAGCGCTGGGCAGAGACTACGGGGTTCGTGGCAGTGCGTTCTGGACGCAGTGGATCACGAATTGGGAGGAAGAGCCTTCGCCGTTTGCCGGCGCTGCAGTCGTCAGCCTTCATGAATGGCTGCACAACATTTCGTACTATGCGCACCGCGTGATGGCGTATACGGCGGTGCCGGATTGTCATGCAGCCGAGGAGTACGGCTATTGGGATTCAGACGGCGGCTACAGGCAGTGGCAGGCTTGGAACCGCGACCTCATGCTCAGATTAATCCCGCGCGAGTTTTGGTACAAACTCGACACCCGGTCGAAGGAGTTGCCGGAGGGCGCGCCGCCCATCAATCGAGGCGTCAAGAGCGGCGGCCTGTATTCCTGGCGCGATGTGGCGTCAGATTGGCACGCGCGGCTACCTGAATTAACCGATTCCGATTTGCAGAGGCTAACCGGGTTGAAGGACCTGCGACTCGAGATGTATCAAGAAAAATCCAACTCGGACGTTATATATCGGCTTATTACATCCGCGAAGACGGACAGCGTGTTTTACGACGGGCCTCCGTTGAAGTCGCCGATCAAGCTCGACAATGTTCTTGCCGTTTCAAGGCGAGAAACACCATCGGTAAAGGACGATCCCCTGGGCGGGTACGCAAGCGCGCCGATCGAATCGATGATGATCCTTCGTTCACCCGGGGATAGCGATAGACGTGATTTGCTGATCGTTCGCGCCGACCTTGCGCCGTATGTGCTGCCGATGCTGCGCGTGAAGGGCAGACGCGCCAGCGACTCGATCATCGGGTTTATTCACCGCCAAGACCCGGGCGAGAAGCAACAGTTGCTGCTTATCGCCGCTCAGGTCGACTTCGGCGACAAGCTGCCCGAAGACGAGCTCGCCGCCATAGGTAAGTAGTCTTAGCTGCAGCCGCTGGTCGCGCCGCAGTTGTCACACTTCAGGCACGTGCCGTTGCGCACCATCGTGAACTGCTGGCATGTGCCGCACGGGTCGCCTTCGTATCCCTTGATTCGCGCGATGCGGATCTGTTCGGAGACTTCACTGCCGGCTACCGTTGTCACCTTTTGCTCCACCGGGTCTGCTCTGACAGCACGGAAGCCTGCGCCTTCGTGCGATTCGTTCGCGCTACCGGGCACAACGCCCATGTGGTTTTCCGCGACGACTTCCTCTTCCTCGAATTCCGGCGCTTGCTCGGGTTTTCCGATCGTGTCCCCTCGCAAGTCCTCTTGCGACACCTGGACAAAATCTGATCGCCCCAAGTAAGTGACCGCCAATTCTCGGAAAATGTAATCAATGACCGACGTGGTCATTTTGATTTGGTCGTTTCCCTGCACCATGCCGTTCGGCTCGAACCTCGTAAAGACAAAAGCATCGACAAACTCCTCGAGCGGAACACCGTATTGCAAGCCCAGGGAGATCGATATGGCGAAGCAGTTCATCAGGCTCCTGAACGCTGCGCCTTCTCGGTGCATATCGATAAAAATTTCACCGAGCTGGCCGTCTTCGTATTCGCCCGTGCGCAGGTAAACCTTGTGTCCGCCGACGCGAGCCTTTTGCGTGTATCCGCGCCGCCTTCCGGGGAGAATGTGCCGCTTTGCAATGTAGCGGTAGACGAGTTTCTGCGCGGCGGCAGTAACCCGGTCCTCGGGCTCAGCTTCAATTTCCGCAATCGCAGCTGCGGCTTCGTCCGCTGCGGTATTAAGAGGCTGGCTCAACTTACTTCCGTCGCGGTAGAGGGCGTTTGCCTTGAGGCAGAGCTTCCAACTGAGCATATAAGCTTCCTCGATTTCGTCGATCGTCGCCTCGTTCGGCAAATTGATCGTTTTACTAATAGCCCCACTGATAAAAGGCTGCGCCGCAGCCATCGCCCGGATATGGCCCTCGGTCGAAATAAATCGCTTGCCGGTTTTCCCGCACCTATTTGCGCAATCGAACACTGGGTAGTGCTCCAACTTCAGGTGCGGCGCGCCCTCGATGGTCATCGTCCCGCAGCAATACAGATTCGCCGAATCGATATCTTGCTGAGAAAAGCCGAGGGCTTCGAGCATGTTGAAACTCCAGTCGTCGAGCTGGTCGTCGGTGAACCCAAGGTTATCTTTGCAGAACTCTCGACCCAGAGAGAACGCATTGAATGCAAACTGTATTTCGAACGCGCTCTTGATCGAAGCCTCGACCTTTTCGATGGCCTCTTGCGTAAACCCACGTTCTTTCAATGTCTCATGATTAATTGCGGGTGCGTCTGTCAACGAGCCGTACCCAAGAGCGTAACGCTCGATATCCTCTATTTGCTCGACGTTGTAGCCGAGCTTGGTCAGCGCGGGCGGCATCGACTGGTTGATGATCTTGAAATAGCCTCCGCCGGCGAGTTTCTTAAACTTCACAAGCGCAAAGTCTGGCTCTATGCCGGTTGTGTCGCAGTCCATGACCAAGCCGATCGTCCCGGTCGGCGCCAAAACCGTAACCTGTGCATTGCGATAACCGTGCGCCTCGCCGAGTCTTAGAGCGTTGTCCCAACACTCTCTTGCCGCGGCAATCAATTCGGTGGGACAGTCGTCGGCGTCGATTCCGACCGGAGCGATTGAAAGTCCCTCGTAATCCTGCGCGTTGTATGCCGCGCGGCGGTGGTTGCGAATCACCCGCAACATGTTCTCCTTATTCTCTGCAAACCCGTCGAAAGCGCCTAGCTCACGGGCCATTTCAGCAGAAACGGCATACGATTCGCCGCCCAGGATGGCAGTCAGGGCGCCGGTAATCGCACGTCCTTCTGGGCTGTCGTAGGGAATTGCCATGCGCATTAGGAGGGCGCCGAGGTTTGCGTAGCCGAGACCCAGCGTGCGGTACTTGTAAGAAAGCTCGGCGATTTCTTTGCTAGGAAATTGGGCCATCAAAACGCTGATTTCCAGAACGATCGTCCATAACCGCAATGCGTGGCGATAGCCTTTGACGTCGAAAGCGCCGGTCTCTTCGTTATAAAACTTCACCAGGTTTAGGCTGGCAAGATTGCATGCGGTGTCATCCAAGAACATGTACTCGCTGCACGGATTGCTCGCATTAATCGAGCCACCGGCCGGGCACGTGTGCCACTCGTTGATGGTCGTGTTGTACTGAATGCCCGGATCGGCACAAGACCAAGCCGAATAGCAGATATCGTCCCATAGTCGGCGCGCGGGAATCGTGCGGGCGACCGTGTTGGACGTTCGATACCGGAGGTCGTAGTCTTCGCCGTTTTCGACCGCCTCGAGGAATTTGTTGTCGACGCGGACGGAGTTATTCGAGTTCTGACCGCTGACGGTCAAATAAGCTTCGCTGTCCCATCCCGTGTCGTAAACTCGAAAATCGATGGCCGTATGGCCCTCTTGCGCCAACTGGATCACACGCTGGATGTAATTCAGCGGAACCATCGCGAGCTTGGCGTCTGCGATGGCGTCTTTCAGTTTTCCGTTTGCGCGAGGATCGAATTTCTCCTCGTCGTTCGGCCAAGCGTGGCACGCTTTCATGATCGAGTTAAGGTGCCGGTTGTTGACTTGCGAGCCGGTTACCAGGGAAGCGACCTTTTGCTCCTCGACCACCTTCCAACGAACAAAGGTTTCGATATCCGGGTGGTCTACATCGAGACAAACCATCTTTGCGGCACGACGAGTCGTGCCGCCGGATTTAATGGCTCCTGCGCTGCGGTCCCCGACACGAAGGAATGACATCAGGCCGGACGACTTTCCTCCGCCGCTCAACGCCTCGCCGTCTGCCCGCAGCTTTGAAAAGTTGGTGCCGACGCCGCTGCCGTATTTGAAAATACGCGCTTCGCGAGTCCACAAGTCCATGATGCCCCCTTCGTTGACGAGGTCGTCATTGACAGATAGGATAAAGCACGCGTGCGGTTGCGGCCGTTCGTATGCGTTCGTACTGCGCATCGCTTGGCCGGTTGCCGGGTCGACGTACCAGTGACCCTGTGCCGGCCCCTCGATGCCGTACGCAAAATTCAAGCCCGTGTTGAACCATTGCGGCGAATTCGGCGCAGCAACTTGCCGCGCGAGCATGTTGCAGAGCTCATCATAAAAAGCCTGCGCATCTTCGTCGCTGTCGAAGTAACTGTGCTGCTCTCCCCAGTGTCGCCAACAGCCTGCAAGGCGATGAAACACCTGGCGCGAGTCCGTCTCTCCACCGCTCGTTCCGTCCTCCTGCGGAACGCCGGCCTTTCGAAAATACTTTTGCGCAAGGATGTCGACGGCAACTTGACTCCATCCCTTGGGAATCATAACGTCGTCCATGCGGAACACCGTCGAGCCGTCGGGATTTCTGATTTCCGACTTTCGTGCCTCGAATTCAATGCCGTCGTAGGCGTCCTGCCCTGATTTCGTAAAGTAGCGTTCTATTTTCATCCTTGTGTTTTCCCTCCGATAGGTTTCTGCGCTTTTCGGCGATCGACAAATGTGACGATGTCCCGAAACTCGCGCGTGTCTTCAAATTCTTTGTAAACGCTCGCGAACCGCACGAACGCAACCGGGTCGATCGCGTGCAGCGCGTCGAGCACCAGGTCGCCAATCTCTTGCGACGCTACTTCCGCCTCGCCGCCGTCCATAAGCGTCCGCTCGATGTCCTCCGCAGTCGTCCGGAGCAGGGCGGTGGGCACCGGCCGTTTGCGGCAGGCGATTTCCATACTCGAAACGATCTTCGCGCGGTCGAATGCCTCGCGCCGATTGTCCTTCTTCACGACCGCCGGAAGCCGGTTCTCGAGCTGCTCGAAGGTCGTGTACCGCCGGTTGCAGCGGAGGCATTCGCGCCGCCGCCTGATCGCCGCTCCGTCCCGCGCGGGACGGCTCTCGACGACCTTATCCTCGGCATATCCGCAGAAGGGGCAGTTCAAAGCGTTTTCTCTCCAGTAACCATAGATATAGCGTTAAACAATAGTTTACACCGCTACATCTCCAGGTATCGGGGATAAGACGGGAGAAAGTCGGGGAAAGAACCCTTGATTGCATAAACTCGTATAAATACCTGCAATTCGAAGCCTTTCCGGCTCATCGGATTATCTTTCCAAAGGCTGACCGTTTAACGTTATCCAAAGCCTGAACTGTGCCCCTCTTGATCGGCAGACTTCGAGCAGTGAGCTACCGTGCAAAAAGCGCAAGCGACCATATCGGACCCAGGGGAGGTCACGTTCTAAGTCCTGAACCGGAACTTTCGCGAGTCCGAGCCACTCAAACTCCGTACAGCGATTCCCGGCACAACGGGTAAGTTGGACGCCGAAACGAACCCTAAAAGCGTCTAATAGATTAGGCGGGCATTCAGCGTCGGAGGTTCGGAGAAGTTTTTACAGGACGATTTGATCGTAGGGAACGGTTACACGCTGGGATACCTGCTCGAATTTGACGTCGTTGCGTCGGCGCCATGCGGATTGCGTTTACGAACGGCTGCCTACCCGTGGACGGGCAGTACTGGCACTTGGGACGATGACCTGGAACCGTTTGTCGACGGCCACCCACGCGGCTATTGGCCAGCGTCGGAGCTGGTTGT
>JAICGT010000013.1 GCA_025922995.1 Fimbriimonadales bacterium | reverse complement strand
ATCGTCGGTAACGACGCTCCAGCCTGCGGGGTCAGTGGTGTCGGCCTCTTGTACGAGCGCCCCACCTCGAAGAGTCCTGATGGATAGGAAGCCATCGCTCGACCGAGTCCCGGCTTCGAGTATCCGGACGTTCTGACCCCAGCCGCTCCGGTCCTTAAAAACGGCGAGAGCGTCGGCTTCGATATCTCCGCAGACGATGACTTCGAAGAACGTGCCCTTCTGGGTTATAGCTTCGGCGTGGCTTTTGTTCAGGTTGCCCGGAAGCGCGATGATCCCTCCGAACGCGGAGATCGGATCGGAGGAAAGCGCGGCGCGAAACGAGTTCGACGCGTCCGGGAGCCAAGCGGCGCCGCATGGATTTCCATGCTTAATGATCACCACAGGGCTACGGTTCTCGCCGGTTAAGTCGTTCGCCAGTTCCCACGCGGCGTCGGCGTCGAGCACATTGTTGTAGCTGATCTCTTTGCCCCAAACTTGTTTGGCGTTGGGTATGCCTCCCGTCGCGAAGGGAGATTTGCACAGCGCTGCGGCTTGGTGTGGGTTTTCCCCGTAGCGAAGCAACTTCGCATTGCGCCAGCCCACGGTTACCGTCGCCATTTCTAGCCGGTTCGCTGATAAGCGCTCTGCAATTAGGGCGTCATAAAAAGCGGTGTGCGCGAAAGCTTTCGCTTGCAAAGATATTCTGAATTCGCTGTTGTTATCGTCAATGGCTTGTAAAGTTCTGTTGTAGTCGTTAGGATCGGTTATGACAAAAACGTTTGCGGCGTTTTTTGCGGCGGCGCGGATCATGGCAGGACCGCCAATGTCGATGTTTTCTATTTCCTGCTCTCTGGAAGCCCCGGCTCTTACGGTTTCCTCAAAAGGATATAGGTTTACCGCGAGGACTTCTATAGGCGCGATGCCATGGGCGATCATTTCTGCGAGATGGCCGTCGTCGGACGTGTCTCCCAGAAGGCCGCCGTGAATCTTCGGATGCAGCGTTTTAACACGCCCTCCGAGAATTTCGTCTTGCCCAGTGTAGTCGCTAATGTTCTCGACATCTACGGATGCTCCACGCAATACTTTCGCGGTTCCGCCGGTGCTCAGAATGCGGTAGCCGCGAGAAGACAATGCGGCAGCGAATTCTGCGATTCCAGTCTTGTCTGTTACGGATAGGATGGCAATTTTTGTCATACGATTCTCAGTTTTGCGAACAGCCTTCGCAGCCTGCACACCTGCAAATTCATCGAGACGGCAGAAAATGGCGCAACATGTACGAAACCCGTTCTTGTTGTCGGCAAGCGGCGTGTGGCTTCGTAATAAATGTAGTTGCACAGATACCCGCCGGCGCTTTCAGACTCTTGCCAGCAGTTGGATGGCTCTATGATGGTATCGAAGAGCGCGCCTCTCAGGCAATCACTTCCCTCTCGTTCCCTGCTCTCGAGATTGATGTCTTTCGAATTACCGATAGCGAAGCGAGCAATTCGCTCTAACCGCATTTGCCTCGATGTGGACGCGACTCCCAGCATTAACAACGACTCGGTTTCCGGCGGCACAGAATCAATAAACTCGTCTACATGTCGATAGCTAACCGGGAGTACTACGAGCGCGTCGCCAAAAATCTTATGCCCGATGACTTCGCTCGGATTGACCGAAAAGTTACCGAAGGGGCCGAATGCTGTGACAATCATCCGCCGCCGGGGCCCATCGGCGGTGGTACGGTGTCGGGCTTCGCTACTTTTACAACAATTTTGCCGGTTACTCTGCGGCCTTTAGCGTCCGTCGCCGTCAACGTGTACGTGGTCGTCTCCGCAGGTGCGATTAGCTCAAGCGTGCCTCGGTCGCTCGCGATGCCGATCGGTGGCGACACCTCGATACGCGCGGCGTTCGTCACCTGCCACTCAATCTGAATGGGTGTACCCGGTTGCAGTTCAGTTTCGCCTAACGGCGCGCCGTCCTTCAATGCTCGGAAAACGAGAATCCGCGCTTCGCTCTGGTCGACAACGGTAAAGGACACCTCTTTTTTTACAGCCTGGTTTTGGGCGTTATACGCCGTCAAAACCAGCGTCATCTTGCCCGGCGTTTCGGCGATGAACGAATACGAGTCCTGGCCCGATACGGCGAGATCGACACCCAACGGCTCCAGCATAACCTTGGTTGCATTCAGCACCTTATAGGTCACGGTTGCGGTGCCGCCGACCGTCACTGATTTCGGATCGACATCGAACGCTGTGATCTGGGCAGGAGGCGGTTTCGGAACGATTTTCGCTACAACGGTGACTTCGCGTGGCGCACGCGATCTGCCCATCTCGTTTACAGCAAAGGCAAAGTACGTTGTGGTCTTGGTGACCTTGACGGTTTTACTTCCTTGGGGCGGAAGGCCCTCGAGGAATACACCGTCACCGGTTTCGATCGTGACCGATTGGGCGTTCGCCGCACTCCAGGTGAGGCGAACGGTGTCATCGACAAAGACTTCGGCGGGATCGACGTCGAACGACTCAATGAAGGCGGGCTTCGGACGCATCGCAAACCATATGCCTGCGAGGCTCGCGATAGCAATCATCATAAGAAGCAATGCCGGTGACAGCAGTGCGCGACGCTCGACCTGTGCAGGGGCGGTCGCGAAAACCTTTGGGTTTTCGACATTGCGCGCGGTCACTGTTGCGCCGTAAAGTTGAGCGGACCCAACGAGAGGGACGCTTCTCGGCTGGGCCAGCAACTCGACGTCTCGCTGCTGGCCCGGCGCGAGCGAAACGCGTTCGGGATCGATTGAATATGTGCAGCCGTCCTCGGGATCGTCGGCGAACATCTGCAGGTTTTGATCCGTGTTTCCGAGGTTGACAACTGTGACGGAGAACGGCGCTTCCCTGCGAAAGTAACCGGCACCAGCACGCTTCGGTTCGACCTGAAGGCTAATCAGGTTGATGGGCGCCAACTCGAGCACCGCCTGGCTCTCCACGCCCTGGCCGCTTTCGAGAGACCTCACCTGGACAACAAACGGATAGGCGCCGGATCGGCTCCCTGCCGCCCGTGGTGGCTTGATGAGGATCTTGTCTTCGCGAGACTCGCCTGGGGCCAGCGGGACTATCGGGACGGGTACGGCGACCCATTCGGCATCGAGGCCGCTCACGGAAACTTCGACGCGCTCCGACGTTTCGCTATCGTTGCGTGTGGTAAACGTAAGGGAGACGGCGCTGCCAGGTTCGACCAGCAAATGATCCCGTTCAAGGCTAAGCGTTAACATCCGTGCGTTCGAAATTATAGCTTGCGAACTGTTCGCAAGGCTTATCCGTTAAACAGAAAGGTTTACAATAGGGTGCCGATGCTTTCGTTATTGATCTTGCTTGCCGCGCAACAGAGTGGTCCCGCGATGCCGGTCGGCGTTGCGCCGCACCTTTCGGCGACGAGTCTCGCGATTCAGCGATCCCTGCAGGACGGGAAGTTTGAGCTCGCCGCCGAGACCCTCAAGGCGTGGCCGGCCGGAAAGTTGACTTACAAAGTCGCCGGACTGCCGCCGACCTACGCCGATGCGGGCAAGGCGGCCGCTGCGATGATCGAAGAGGCGTCGCAAGGAAAAGTGACTTTCGCCGAAGGTGAAGGTCCACGCGTTTTATTTACGTTTGTGCCCATGCCCCTCGTCGGCCCGGCGGAGCCGGAGTGGAGGAACGGCAGGGTCGAGATGGCGGTTCCAATCACCGACCGAGGCGGTGACGCCGCACATGAGCGAAGCGTGATCTGGAGCTTGGCCAAAGGAATGGCATACGCCGCCGGATTGGACCATACGACCCGTCGTCGAAGCGTAATGGGGCCGGTTGCCTTCACGAAATCGCTATCGCCGATTACGTTCTCGCTGCCGGAGCAACGACAGTTTGCGAAGCTCTTCGAGGTTTATCAGGAACTCAAGCGGGCTGTCGAGGGCAAGACCAGGCTCGTTCCGGCCATGCCTCGGATCGAGGTTGAGCCGGATTTGGTCGACATGGGTTCGATTATTCAAGGTGACCACAAGGAGTTTGCGGTCACCATCAAGAACACCGGTAACGCGCCCGCGAGCATCGAAATCGAGACGACTTGCTCGTGTCTGATTGCGACGCCGACCCTGCAACTAGCCCCGGGGGCGAGCGTGACGGTGACGCCGAGATTCGACAGCACAGACTATCAGGGACAAATCGAGAAGCACCTGTACGTGCTGAGCAACTCGCTGGAGAACCCCCGTGAAACAGTTGTTCTCAGGGCAGCGATCGCTCCAGAGATTCGTTTCCTGCCGCCGCCCGGCGCAAATAGCGTTCGCTCGGTCGGCATTGGCGCGGATTTGATCGAGGTCGAGATTCCGGATGCCGGCGATGCGAAAACGGAACTGACCTTTTACGGGACGAAGTCGCCGGTCGAGCTAATCGACGTGCAACTCGGCAGCCCCCTTGCTTCGGCAACCGTCGTGCCGTTCGAGGGATCGATCGATGATCCGCTGTTTGGAACAGCGGTGCGCAAGGGCGCGAAGGTGATGCTCGGACTGCCGGCGAATTGGCCGTTCGGGATTTCTTGGCTCCGAATCGTCGGGGTGACCGATTCGAAGAGAAAGCCCGTCGTCGAGATGACTTTGCAGATTCGTAAAGGCATCGGGGTTTCACCTCAGAGCGCCTATTTCGGAGACGCCAGAGTCGGCGAGGTCAGCGAACGCGTCGTTATGGTCGAACATCGTTCTAAGCCGTTCAAGATTATAAAGGTGACGACGGACGACGGCCTCTCCGCAACCGTGACGCCGGTCGGTGAGTCAGGTGCAAGCTACAGGCTGGTCATTCGAGCGACTCCGCGTTCGGTCGGCGCGATTTCTGGGAGCGTGCAGCTGTCAACCGATTCCGCGGCTCAGCCAATTGTGGTAGTGCCTGTCGGTGGCAGAGCGAAATGAAGCTTCTTGCTTGGGCGCTGAGCGCGCTAGTCGCCGTTTTTGGCATGACCGCGTCCACCCCCGAGCAGCCCGATGCCGTTGTCATATTCACGGGAGACATTCGCGGCTACCTGTCTCCCTGCGGTTGCTCGGCGCCCATGGTCGGCGGAATCGAGCGCATGGTTGGGGTCGTGCGGCAACTGAAGCAGCAGCCGCATTCGGTTTACGTCGACGTCGGCAACTGGCTGGAGGGATACGACAGACAGGAGCAGCTGAAGGCGGAGACTCTTGCAGAGACATGGAGGACGCTAAAGCCGACTTACCTGAACGTATCTGCGCGGGACCGCCTGCTGGGGGACGGTTACCTCGAATCCATGCGGGGCGTCGTTGGCGGCGCAATCGACTCCGCAAATGAGCAATCCGCTGCGTTGCCCGGCCACTCGTATATCACAGCCGGTAAGGTGTCGATCACAGGTGTGACCTCTCCTGAAGCGGATGCGCTTGCCGAAACCGTACCGGGTGCAAGGGTCGTTTTGATTTCGGGGTCGTTGGAGTCGGCAAAACGAGCTGCTCGGATCGGTGGCCCGGGCCTGTACATTTACTCGCTGCAAGGAGACCCAGCGGCGGAGCCGATCGTTGAAGACGGCGCGACGTTCGTGACCGTGGGTGATCATTGCCGGTTCGTAGGACGCATCGAGTTGCGAGACGGCAAGTGGACCGGGTTCAAGCTTTTTGAACTCGGCCCCGAATACGAATCTGACTCGCAGGCGGTCGAAGCTTATCGAGGGTATTTGCGTAGAGTTACCGCCGAAAACCTGCTTGCCCAGGTGCCGAAAGCAAAGGGCGGCCCGTCGTTTGTAGGCTCTGAGGCGTGCAGATCGTGCCACGTTAAGGAGTTCGAAACCTGGGAAAAGTCCCTACACGCAGAAGCCTATCGAACGCTGCAAATAACCGGCAACGACCGCGACCCGGAGTGCGTCGGCTGCCACGTGGTCGGTTTGAACCACGAATCCGGCTTTACCCCGGTTCAGGAAACGCCGTCGATGGCTTCGGTCGGCTGCGAGAGCTGCCACGGCGCGGGCTCAAAGCACCTTGCGGATCCTTACTCAGCTTACAAGTCCGAGGGAGAAAAGGCGTGCCTAACTTGTCACAATCCGGGACACAGCCCCAAGTTTTCGTTTGCGGAATACTGGGAGAAGATCAAACACTAGGCCGTAGTAGCCATCGTCATGCTTCTCATGTCGAAGTAAGCCATCTCCATCAGTTTTTCTAGATTGACGACGTCCTCGCGGTTGTATGCGAGCAAGAGATCAAGCGCTTCCTTTGATCCACGCAGGTGCTGCCCCCAGAGGTAGACCGCGTCTCGCCCGGAGAGGTTCTTGGTCGCAGGCGAGCGCTCGATTCCGACCGCGCGCTCGATCGCCTTGAGGCCCCCCCGGTATCCAATCTGCCGCATAAGCGGGCAGAGATCGATGTGAATTTGATCTAGGCCCAGCGAGGGAAAGGCGCTTCGAATCACGGGTAGGTCGAAGCCTGCCCCGAAGAAGGTTACGATCGCGCTGTAATGGCTTATCGCGTCTGAAAACTCAGCTAGGTTCTCACCCTTGATGAAAGGTTTGTACTCGACGCCGTCGTAAATGCCGATGACCGTGATCGGCTGACTCGACGAACGGCCCACTGTTTCGATGTCGAGGTAAGCAATGGAATCGCGGAACTCCGGAAACATCCGCCAGTGTTGTCTGTTCGGTATCCTCCGGCTGAAGTACTGGTACTCACCGGACTCGAGCCGTGCTCGCCCGTTCTCGACCGCCCTGACAACCTTCTTGAGGTCCGTGCCCGTCGCATAGCGCTGGGGCTCCGCGAGGAAGCTCTCCCATGTAGTCGCTCCCTGCTGCCACAGCGACCTCTCGGAACGTAAATCGATGTCGCGTACGTGGATGAATGTCGACGTAAGCACGCACGTTAAGTTTACCACCGGGCACGATCGAAACCTGTCGAGGGGTATAAGTACTGCATGATCGCATTACTCGCAGCGACCGTATTATTGGCTCCGCAATCCGACTTCCCACTGACCGCGCTGGGAATTGGCAGCGTACAGGCGGTAGGCGGCACGTCGATCAAGATTTCGCCGCCGGACAAGAAGGGGACCGTGCTTTTTTTTATCACGGTCGACTGCCCGATAGCCAACCGGTTCGCCCCAGAGATCGCGAGGATTTCCAAGGAGTACCGACCGAAAGGGTTTGCGTTCGTCCGCGTCTATGCAGAAAGCACGCTGTCACCGGATGACACGATCAAACACGGCAAGGATTTCGGGCTATCGGCTATTCCCGCTGTTATCGATGCTAAGCACTATCTGGTTAAGAAAATTCACCCTAAGGTGACGCCGGAAGCTGCGATCGTCGGACCCGACGGCAGGCTCCTCTATCGCGGCCGCATCGACGATTCCTACATGGATCACGGACGTTACAACGATCCGCCGACGCGGCGAGACTTGCGAGAGGCTCTGAACGACATCCTGGCAGGCCGTGCGGTTCGGCTCAAGAACATGCCCGCCGTGGGCTGTGACATCCCGGATATAAAATAGGGCGTGCTCAAGCCGTCGACCCACGAGCCGGTTACTCAGCTTCGGCGCGTGCCGATCGTCGAATGCGGCGAGCACCTGGTCAACTACCTGGAGTTATCGTCGCGGATTGTCGCAGGCAGCGGCAGGTGGGTGTATCAGCGCGAGTCGCTGCTTCGCGAGACCGTTGCAAAAAAGCTTGCCGCGGCTGCAGAAGCGCTGCCTGGCGGATTCACGCTCGCCGTAACCGAGGGATGGCGGCCGCCTCACATCCAGCGCAGGATGTACCTGGCTGCCTGGCAGAGATGGAAGGATAAGCATCCGGAATGGAGTGACTCGGCCGTGACACGGCTTGCCAACCGATTCACGGCACCGCCACATCCCAAGGTGCCACCGCCTCATACGACGGGCGGCGCCGTGGACCTTTGGCTCGGAGACGAAGACGGCAGCACGCTCGACCACATTCGTCCCTACGAATCAGGCGACCGGCGAGCCTATCCGTTTGCGGCGTTTAAGCTGGGCGAGGATGCAACGCGGCACCGACGGATTCTCGCCGAGGCTCTACTGCCGACGGGCTTAACGAACTACCCGAGTGAGTTTTGGCACTGGTCTTACGGCGACCAGGGCTGGGCGTACCGTGGTGGCCATCCCCACGCGATATACGGGCCCGTAACTCCGGAAGGCTACCAGCCGCCTCCCGAGGACGACATCGACGGGCCGCTCGTTTGGCGAGATTGACGTGCCATAGTGAGCCACATGCGAGCCATCCTTGGTCTGGGTAGCAACGTCGGCGACCGGTTATCTAACCTCCAAGCTGCCGTGAACTTTGTCGACCTTAGGGCAGGAAAGGTACGCAAGATATCGAGCGTGTGGGAGACCTCGCCGGTCTACGTGATCAACCAAGACCCCTTTTACAACGCTGTCGTAGATATCGAGACAACTTTCGCGCCCGAGGAATTACTGACTGCATGCAAGGAGATCGAACGCGAAGTAGGTCGCGTGATGCGAAACCGCTGGGGCCCCCGCGAGATAGACATCGACGTTTTGGCGATGATCGACGACGAGGGCAAGCTGCTGCAGGTCAATTCCCCCTCGCTCCAGCTGCCGCACCCACGAATTGGGGAGCGTCGGTTTGTGATCGAACCGCTGCGCGAAGTCGACCCCTCGCTGATCCCGAAACAGCTGCAGAAGGAGCTGCTCGTTCGGCAGAAGGCGAGCATCGTGCCTGATGCGAAGCTGTCGATACATCGCGACTAAGGAACGGTATCGTTTGTGAAATCCGTCTTTAGAGGTACAGCAAAGTGAAGAGTTTTAGCTACGTCGCCATCGATCGAGCGGGCCTGCGATTACAAGGCACGCTCGCGGCGAATTCCGAGCCTGAAGCGAGGAGCCAATTGGCTGGGAAGGGGCTGCTGGTCGAATTCGTGAGCGAGGCCGGTGCCGCTACAGCCCCTGCTACGACAACAACAAGCCTGCCTGAAGACCAATCGCCAACTTGGGCTGCGACAATGGCTGCCAAGTTCGAACCGGAGGCCCTCTACAACCTCTACCGGCAGATCGGCGCCATGATGCACGCCGGCGTTCCGCTAGTTACGGCGGTTACATCGATTTCCGGAGGGGCGTACTCATCGCGAATCCGATCGGCTCTTGCAGAAATTCGCGAAGCTGTGGACAAGGGCTCGCCGATTTCCGGGGTCATTGAACGCCGTAAGGATGTTTTCCCAACTATGCACGGCGCGATCATTAAAGCTGCCGAGCGCGGAGGCTTTGTGGAAAAAGCGCTGACGCAACTTTCCGAGTACCTTGCGCAGGAAATCCGCGTTCGCAATGATTGGAAGCGGCGGACTTTTTATCCAAAAGCATTGCTCGTCGTTTCGCTAATCATCATTTTGGTTACGAATATAATCGTCAAAACAGCTTCCGCAGCAACGGGCGGGCCGGCGATGTATTTGGGCAACATTCTGTTTAGCCCTTGGGTGGGTTTGCCAATCCTAATCGGTGCGTTGATTATTCTAATCTTTTTGCGCTTCGCGCGAACGTCACGCCGAGCCGCCAAGCTTCGGGACGCCATCGCGCTTTGGATCCCGTACTATGGCTCGGTCGCGCAGATTTTTGCCATTGCGAAGTTTAGCCGCGCGCTTGCGCTCTTGTTTGGCAGCGGCGTTTCCATTAGGGAGTCGGTTCATCTGGCTGCCGATGGCTCAGGCAATTTAGTAGTCGCCGACAGAGTTAAACCATTGGCCGACAAGCTCAACGAAGGCGGATCGATCTGGGACGCACTTCGAGAATCCGGAATGTTCACGCCAACTGCGCTCGATATGGTGAAGGCCGGGGAGGTTTCGGGGTCACTGCAGTCCTTGCTCGACCACCTTGCACTTCATTATGAAGACGAGGGCAAGGTAAGGATGAGCAAGTTCACGACCGTAATCATCCTTGCCGTTATGATCATCATCTTCTTGCTGGTAGCATCGACAATTGTCGGATTTTGGATGGGCTACTTCGGCCAGTTTAAGTCATTGATGGAATGACGGAGCGCACGCATTACGTCGAGCTCGGCGTTGCCGAGACGGCTACGCTCGTTGAAATTCGAACCGCATATCGACGGCTCGTATTGCTTTACCACCCCGATAGGAGCGGAGACAAAAAGACAACGGACAGGTTTGTCAAGATATCGGAGGCGTATCGAATGCTGGCCGATCCGAAATTGCGATCGGAATACGACTCCGCGCTCCGATACCGGCGCGAGCAGGCTGCAAATCGAGAACGCGCGCAGCGGGCTCCAAGAGATACGCCGCAGCCCTCGAAGAAATCGAGTCCCAGACAAGTCGGGGACGAAGCGGCAAAGATACAGCAGGCTGCAGCACTTTTCGCGTCTGGAAAATACGACAACGCCGAATCGGTTTTGCGTTTAGTACTTCGAACCGTTCCGAACTCTGCGCTTGCGTACGCGATATTAGGCGACATCTCGCGTCAGCGAGGAGACATCCGAGCGGCGTTGACGCACTACTCCTACGCGGTTCAATTCGCACCGAACAACGCGGGATACCAACGCCGATACGAAGAGTTACTCACTCAATCTACCAAAGTTACCGGGCGAAGCTACGCAGAGGCACAAAAACCGAGGCAGGCGCCCACGGCGATCGCAGCCGTCGTAATCGCATTGATGCTCATTATTGTTTCGGTTTCTAAAGACGCGCCGCTGTTTCCGGGCATTGAAGTGGTCGACACCTGGTCTTTTGCATTTCTGCTGATGCTCTTCCTCTCCGGGATCGCACTGGGAGTGTCTGCGGCAATCGGCGGATTCGTCGACCACTTGCGGAGCCTATTGCTTGGCTCTTCAGGTAGGTCTTCGCCATTCATGATATTGGCGATCCTCGGACTTGGGTTTTTCTGGCTGGCTGCCCTAACCTACTTTGCGACAGGACTGGCGAAAGACGCCTTCACGTATTCTGCGAGCCGCGCCTTCGCGTTTGTCGCCACTGCCGCGATTGCGTTTACCCTGAGCGCATGGATGTCCGGGTCGATTTCGCCGGTGCAGGCGATGCTGTGGTCAGGAAACCTCATTTGGCTCGGCACATTGTGCGGCTGGGCAATCGCCGACGGCTTTCGGTAGCAGGAAAACCGGGCGGCGACTCGGTAATTAACTTGCGGTATGCCCCAGAACGAGCTCGAGACCGCGCGCCAACGGGCTGAAAGCCAGGGCCGCGACGGTGTCGTTCAGTTCGAAGAGGGCTTCACGCTGCGCACGTTGCTTGGCGCGCTCTTCGTGGCGTTCATCATGCTGCCGGGCGGGCTTTTTCTGGGCTTGGTCGCGGGGCAAGGAATCGGCGAAGCAGCGGAATGGGTGACCATTGTGCTCTTTGCCGAAGTCGCTCGGCGAAGTTTCCAACCTCTCCGCAAGCAAGAGATCTACGTTCTTTTCTACATCGCCGCTGCGCTTACTTCAGTGATCGCCGCCGAACGCGGGCTTTCGGGCGGGCCATTCGGAGAGATGATTTGGCGGTCCTATGCGGCGCAGTCTCCCCCGTTCACACCGTTCGCCGAGCAGATTCCAACGTGGGCAGTCCCGGAAGCCGGATCGATTGCGCTTTTCGACCGGAGTTTTTTCCATATCGAGTGGCTTATTCCGATCCTCCTGCTGGTTCTTGTGGAACTCTGCGTGCGCGCGAGTTGGATGGGAATGGGCTACGCGCTGTTTCGCGTGACGAGTGACGTGGAGCGGCTGCCGTTTCCCATGGCGCCGGTTGCAGCGAGCGGGGCGACAGCTCTTGCGGAAGCGGGCAGAAAAGACGAGAGTTGGCGATGGAGCGTATT
>JAICGT010000012.1 GCA_025922995.1 Fimbriimonadales bacterium | reverse complement strand
GCGCTCTCGTGATTTCGATTCCGGTCGCAACGGTTACCGCGATTGGCGGTGCATCCCGTTTAGGCGCGATGGTCAAGGGGGGCGTGTTCCTCGAGTCGCTATCGAAGGCGAGACACTGGGTCTTCGACAAAACAGGAACCTTGACGCACGCCCGCATGGCGGTGACCGCATCGACGGAGCACGAGCCTGGGTCAAAGGTGCTGGCGGCATCGCTTGCCGCCGCCAGCAGACACCCAGCCTCTGTGGCGATCATGCGAAACGCGAACGCGCCCGAGCTACACGCCGCAACCGACGTCGAAGAAGTCAAAGGCAAGGGCGTCGAGGGAACGGTCGACGGCAGACGGCTAAGACTCGGATCTCCCGCCTTCACTGGGTCCGGTTCTGGTTCGGTCGTTTTGGCGGGTGACGGCAAGATTCTCGCCGAGTTCGTGCTCTCCGAGGACGCGCGTTCCGGCATCGACTCGGTCTTACAGAGCGTGCGAGCAGACGGAGCTTCGGCGATCATGCTCTCGGGCGATTCCGGCGAGCGCGTGCAATCGTTCGCCGTGTCTACCGGAGTTTCGGATTATCGTTCTGCCTCGACTCCGGAGGCGAAGGCCCTGGCGGTGCGTGAGTTAGCGGCGGATGGGGGCGCGGTGATGGTCGGCGACGGCGTGAACGATACCGCTGCGCTCCAAGAGGCAACCGTGGGCATCGCGATGGGCGCGATGGGATCGGACTCTGCGATCGACTCGGCCGACATCGTTTTGTTGAACGACGACATCGGCAAAATCCCTTCGTTGCTTCGGCTGTCGCGGGACTACCGCGCGATCCTGGCGCAGAACATCTGGTTTAGTTTGGGCACTAAGGCCGCGCTCATCATCGCCGGCGTGCTGACGCCGTTGCCCTTCTGGCTGGCTGTTGCCGGAGACATGGGTGTGTCGTTAATCGTGATAGCGAATGCGTTGCGGTTGCGAGTGGTGCGGACTTGAGGATCGGGCTCGCGGCGCTAGTCATCATGCTCGGACTCGCCGGCTGCACGTCGAGCGAGGAAGATCAACAACGCATCGCCGATGCGGCCGCTGCCAAGGCCCAGGAGCAGGCGAAGGTAATGAGCCAAAGACTCCGCGGCGCCTACGACGAGGCGTACG
The DNA here is from genome assembly GCA_025922995.1 of Fimbriimonadales bacterium. Lineage (GTDB taxonomy): Bacteria > Armatimonadota > Fimbriimonadia > Fimbriimonadales > ATM1 > JACDEQ01. The sequence continues at coordinate 10,666 of JAICGT010000012.1, read as the reverse complement.
CAGAGGGCCGCAAGATCGCCGGCGAAATAGGCGAGAAGGCGAGCGACGGAGTCTTGAAAGCGAAGCTCCTCGGCGCATTCAAACTCATGAAAGCTCTGGACAGCACCGATATCGAAGTGCGAGTCGAAAAAGGCGTGATTTATTTGGACGGTACGGTCAAGACCGAGCAGGAGCGCATGATGGCGGAGGGATTGGCATACGGCATCGTGGCCGACGGCAAGCGCGTTCGGAGTACGTTGACGGTTCCGAAGTAAAATCGTCGGCATGAGTTCACTTGCCGCACTTAAGGAAATCTTGAACAAGGTCGCGCGCCTGAATCAGGCTGCAGCTGTCCTCGATTGGGACCAGCAATGCTACATGCCGCCGGGAGGCGCCGAGGCGCGAGCCGAGCAGAGCGCGGTCCTGGGGCGGCTACACCACGATTTGTTCACCAGCGACGAGGTGGGAACGCTGTTGGAGAAGTCTCGAGCCGAGCTGAACGGCGCAGGTCTCGACAGCGACGACGTCGCGCTGATACGTGTCACTCAGCGCGAATTCGACCGCGAGACGAAGGTGCCCGGCGACCTCGTCGCAGAGTTCGCACGAACCACGTCGCTTGCGCACGAGACGTGGGTAAAAGCTCGCAAAGCTAACGATTTCGAGTCGTTCCGGCCGACACTCGAGAAGGTGGTCGACCTTTGCCGGCAGGTCGCAGAGCATCGTGGGTACGAAGACAACATCTATGACGCGCTCCTCGACGAGTTCGAGCCTGGAATGAAGTCCGCGGAAGTCGACAAGATCTTCGGCGACCTGCGACCTTTGTTGGTCGAAATGGTCAAACACATCCAGGAATCTGCGGTCAAAGCAGACGGCAGCATCATGACGCGGTCGTACCCCATCGATAAGCAGCGTGAAATCTGCAACGACGTTGTAAAACTCGTCGGCTACGAGTTTGAAAACGGCAGGCAAGACGAGGCAGCGCATCCGTTTTGCACCAATTTTTCTAATAAGGACGTTCGCATCACGACGCGCTTCGACGAGCACTATTTGCCCGGAAGCATCTTCGCATCTTTGCATGAAGCCGGCCACGCGATGTACGAGCAAGGGTCGCCGGATAAATACGAAGGAACGCCGCTCGCAGGAGGTGTGTCGCTCGGTTTTCACGAGAGCCAGTCGCGCATGTGGGAGAACCAGGTCGGGCGAAGCAAGGAGTTCATAAATTTCTATTTTCCGAGGTTACAGAAGACTTTCCCTGACGCCTTGGGCAACGTTAGCGCGGAGGAATTTCGACGCGCCGCCAACAGGGTCGAGCCTTCGCTGATACGTGTCGAAGCCGACGAAGTTACCTACGGCCTGCATATCATGCTCCGGTATGAATTGGAGAAAATGATGTTGGAAGGCAAAGTCGACTTTAAGCAATTGCCAGACCTGTGGAATTCCAAGATGGAGGAATACCTCGGAGTAACACCGGATACGGATGCGAACGGCGTGCTGCAAGATGTTCATTGGTCGAGCGGAATCTTGGGTTATTTCCCAACATATCAACTCGGCAACCTGATCAGCGCCCAGTTGTGGGAGAAAATGAACCAGGACATGTCCGACATTCCGGAGCAGATGAGCAGAGGCGAATTCGGCGCAATCCTACAGTGGCTACGAGAAAACGTGCATCAGTACGGTTCCAAGTATATGCCGAAGGACCTCATCGTGAAAGCCACGGGCAAGCCACTGAGTTCCGACGCCTACAACGCGTATATCGAAAGCAAGTACTCAGAAATCTACAGCCTGTGAAACCCGAAGAAGCCGTAGCAAGCATCGAAGCCGTTGCAGAAAAACTGCAAGACGCGGCTTCGACGCTTGCGGCGGCGGCGGGCCCTATTCGCGAAGCGTTTGTGAAAGCCGAGAAGGCTCAGAAGCAGTTGCGTGAGGATGCCGATAGACGCTTTAACGAGTTGCAGAACAGCGCCGAGCAAAACGAGGCGCAGCTTCGAGACTCCGCTGAAAAGACCGAAAGCGACCTAAGAAAGGCGGTCAAAAAGACAGAAACCGAATTGAAGCAAACGGCGGCGAGCCTGTCGCAAACGGAGTCGTCTCTTGCGACGGCCGAAACCGCGCTCGCAAAAATCGAGGGCTCGATTCTGGAAATGATCGCAGCCGCCACCCATTCGCTGCACGATCCGGAAGTTCCCTTGAAGGGCCGTCAGCGCATGCTTGGCCTTGCTACCAAAGTTTTCGCTCAATTAAAAGGCTCCGGATTCGAGGTCATTATTCCCGAGATCGGAATGAGCGTCGATCCTTCAAAACATTCCGTGAAAGGGCGTTCCAAGAGCCACTTAGACGGCATGCATGTGGCTGACGTCGTATCGTGGGGCTACCGATTTCCAAGTGGGGCCGGCAAAACCGCCGAGGTGTTGGTGGGTGACGCAAGCCTCGCGCCTGTGGAGGAAGAGCCATTGCCTGAAGAGCCGAGCGAGAAGGAAGGCATCAAGATGATCGTCGAGGAAGACGATACACCCAAGACGAAAGCGAAGGCGAAGAAGAAGCCCGAGACGATGTTCGAAAAACTCGCCGAAGCAGCGGAGAAGAATACGAAGTGAAGAAACCCGCCCCGTGGGTTGCTGACGCGCATGCGCATCTGAGCGCAGACAAACGCCTTGGCAAGATTGCGCAGGCGCACGGCCCTCCGAGCATCCACGTTGAGCGTGACCTTTTCGAAACTCTCGTGCACTCCGTTGCCGGGCAGCAGCTATCCGGCAGGGCAGCGCAGGCGATCATCAACAAGATGACAGATAGGATCGGAAAGGCGACGCCCGATAACCTTAAAAAAGAGACACCGGAATCGCTGCGCGCCGTCGGTCTGTCGGGCGCAAAATGCGGAACGATCCTGGAATTGGCGAATGCATTCGACAATGGCCTGGATGCTAAGGCTCTGCGAAAAATGGACGATGTCGAAGTCGTCGAAACGCTCACAAAGTTTAAGGGAATCGGGCCATGGACGGCGGAAATGTTCCTGATGTTTGCGCTGGGCAGACCCGACGTGATGTCTCCAGGCGACTTAGGGCTAAGAAAAGGTCTGCAGATTGTTTACAAGCGAAAAGAATTGCCAACGATCAAGGAAGCAGCTCCTCTTTTCGAGTGCTGGCGGCCGTATCGAACAGCGGCATCCTGGTATTTGTGGAGAGCCATAGAAGGATCGAACGTGAATTGGTAGTCAGCGGCTATTTTTTACAACTTCAGCCAGATCTTTGTCGTTTGGAAACGCCTCTAGAACGAGCGCTCCTAGCGTTTTTCGCTGATCGCTGAAACTCCGCATAACACCTACGGAATTACCATTCTCGTCCTCAAGTACGAGTACGCTGCACTCGAAACAAAGCAAGAACCGAGCACGCACCTTTCCGTCGCGAAGCGCAACCATTACTCCAGGGTTTGGAATGCACGTGTTGTGCTCGTCGGGATCGGTCTTACCGATCGCCAGTATAGCTGCATCAAATCGCTTGGACCATTCCGTAGGCATCTCGACGGGTCCTGCGACGTCATCCATGCTGCCGCTTCCATATTCGCTCGAAGGGAATCGAATTCGATACGCACTGTGTGGTACATCACGAGTAAGGAGCGAGTCGACATCGTCGGTCCAGACAGGTGAGCAACCGCAAATAGCTATGGCGATGCAAGCGATGCCCAGCAAACGCATGATAGGGATTATGGCAAGCCTTGCAGATAATTTATCAGCGACCTGCGTGCAATAAGCTTTTTGCCGGCATAAACCTCCCAAAATTGTAGGATTGCCTTGGCGACGTCCGCCGCGCCTTTCAGTTTGCTCGGCGGTTCGACAAGATGCTGCAGCTTCGAAAGAGCGATGGCTACTTCCTTCGAGACCCCGAACGAATCTCGGGAGGTCGACGTCGCGGCGCCCCCGTCTTCCGGGCTCAAGAACTTGGATGGACGCGAAAAATCCGGGCCATGGCCGGTTCCCGCCATCAAACGTAAGTCGACCCAGCAGAGCGCAGCCACCGGTTCGCAGGCCTCGATTGCCGCCATGCCGCGCAGGCACTCAGAAAAAACTTCAGGAGTCTCCTGCCCCTCTGGGCAAACTGCATCGACGGTTTCGAACAGCGAGAGAGCGCACATCAATCTCGAATAATCCGACCGCAGCTTACTGAAACCCTGCAATGTCTGCGCTTGCGTGAGGTAAGCATTGCGACGCGCCCCGACGCCGAATCTCGCATACGTCCCGGGCTCCGTATATGCCGAGAGCCGTGCGCCGGACTTCCGGGAGCCTCGAGCGGTCAAATAGATTTTGCCTCGATCCGACGTCAATACGGCAATACGCCGGTCGGATTCTCCCGAATCCCACCGGCGCAACACGATGCCTTCGACCGAATACTCGGGCACAGGTCTAAGTCGGCGGGCCGACTTTTAGCCACTCGACGAGTAAGAAGTAGGCGCGGTCGATAAACAACACGAAGCGCGTCATCATCGTCGTGCCGAAAATAACGCCGAAGCCGACCATCAACAGCCATCGACCCGCAATGGCGGATTTTTGAAGCACCCTGTTCTTTTGCTCAAAACTGTATAGGAAGTAGCTAAGAACCATGATGAACGCAACGACGATGATCAGGTTGTTCAGCGCTTGCGGCCACGGCAAGGCGCCGGCGGGGGCGTCGCGCGATGCCAACGTCCACTCGTTCGGAATAATTGGCCGAGCCGTATCGGTCAGCTGCGGTAAATAGCGATTGAAAAAAGCGTTGAGCTGCTGGCCGGACCAAAGTCCGATAATGATTCCGATCGGAATCCGGCTCAGCCACGCGTTTTTCTGGCTGAACACAAAGAACGCGAGCAGGCCAACTGGGAGCAACGCAGCCCAAACCCAGTGGGACAGAATGATCGGCATGCCGTCGGTGCCTGCCCTACCGACCATAGGCAAGTACCACTTTGGGTAAAGGACTTCGGCGACGATCTGGTAGATCGAAAATCCTGCTGCGAGGCCGACAAACGCGTGCTCCACGAAACGATAAAACTTGTTTTCACGGTACAGCAATGAATACAGCCCGATGGTCAAGATCGCGGCGATCGTCACCGCCCACGCAGGGCTAATCAATTGCCAGTCGTAAGAATCATAACCCTGCTGACCCCTCCACCAATTCCCGGTGAAGACGTTGTCCGGCTGCATTTGTGCGATAAGGAATTTCAAGCGGTATCACCTTTCTTGCGGAGCATCACCATTGCAATGTTGCCGATAATGACTGAGACGATCAGCAAAAGAAGAGCAAAAAACAACGGACTCATATACCGGCTTCCCGTGTCGAGGTTCTTATACTTCTCGTCCGGATAGTGCTCGTTAAGGAGAGTTTCATAATCAAACGCGCCCTTGGCGCCGATCGTCATGCCGAAAAGCTGTCCGCTGGCGTGATAGGGGATGTTCTCCCCTGCCATAACAGCGGTGCACATCAAACCTAAGGGCGCCTTGTTTCGCAGCCTTTCGTACCAAACGTTGATGCTGCTAGAGGCGGTGACGAGAATAACCGCCTTCATATCCGAGAGGTCAGAAATACCTACGAGAACCGGCGAGTTTGCCAGACCCTTCGAGTTTAACTCCTTACGTACGTTCGTAACCATCGCTTGGACGTGATTCTCGGCGTTCGGAAAATAACCGGCAATTTCGTAGTCACGGCCTTTTTGATAGCGCGGGCCGTCCGGCGGCTCTTCCCGCTTCACCTCTTCGATAAATATCTCGCCGATACCGGGGGCAAGCGGATCGATTGCTGTTGTCACAAACTTGACTTCTTTTCGCATCAAGTGCCTAATTAACGCCTTGAACTGCCCTCGACTTTCACCGGCTGTGCTCGTCGTCCAGTCGCTCTCGATGAGAACCACGTCGCCCGGGTTTAGGCTCTCGATTTTGTCGAAAAGGTCTTTCGACATACCCATTGTCACGTTCGGCACCGTAATAGGCTTGAGCACCTGCCAGCCGACGAGCAACATGAGAATGCCGTACAGGACCCGGCGGTCAATTGCGTAGAGTGTTTGCCAAAATTTCATGGTTTACTCCGAAGCGACTCCTTTTTCGAGGCCCAGCATGATTCGCAACCCCATCGCGAGAAGTCCCAATCCAAGGCCAAGGTCGATGGCGCGAATGGCAGGAACGTTGATCGTAGCAAGCAGCCACGATCCGATGCTGTCGATCCTGAAATTGCCGGCGAATGTGTTCGGGTCGAGGCTGTTCGTCAGCATGAGGGCAATCGGCACAAACATCAGCAGCACGACAAGCGCGGTAGCCATGAGAATGGAAGCTTCGATCGACCTGACTCGGAAAGCGCGGTAGGCGGCGGAGAGGATGAAGAAGCCGATAAGGCTGAACATCGCCGCGTCCATCGCAAGCAACCCTCTTCGGTAGAGAAGTTGAAAGGCCTGCTCAGATTTCGTTCGCTCTTTTTCTTCGACGATGCCCTGCTTTGCAAGCGCAGCCGCTTCGGCCGTGAGCGTCCCGCTATCCAAAGCAGCCTGGATCACTTGCTCGTTGGCGTCGGTTGCGGCCTGGGCAATGACCTGCGAGTTCGCAACCTGGGCCTCGTACGTGGCGCGATCGATCTCGCGGCGGTTGTACTGCCTCTTAATCGGAGTCTCAGCCGCTTCGATAAGGTCACGCGCTTGCGCTTCTGAACCGAGCCGCCCGAGCGTCGCGAGGTCTGCCGTCATCGGCCCGCCCTCGCGAAGCGTCGCGTCGATCGTCGCTTGGCGGGACTCCATACTGAGGTCGCCGCTGAAACTGATCATGCCGAGAATGAATATCGAAAACAGGCTCACCAAAAGCACCAGGCTGAAAAACCAATCTTTCTGCTTTTTGAACAGCCTGCCGAAATGCACACGGAAAATGCTAAGCACACCGAGCGCCAACAGGAAGCCGGTCAGGACTTGGCTAATGTCGTTGACAATTCCTTGAGCCTCCTGAATGTCGATAATGCCAAGAACATTTTGCGTCGCCGTGCCGTTGGCCAGAATGTGACGTGGCCACAGCCACTCTAAAACATAGAAGAATCCTGCGAGGAACGTGATGCCGACGGTGATCGGCTTTCTGAAATTGCTCGGAACCCTTGAGATCGCCACAAGCAGCACGATCGTGATGACAAACGTGCCCACGATGAGCATGAGCGCCTGTCGAGGTTCTACAGCCCAAAAGTTGGTGCCGGGCGGTTCGGTCTGTGCGAATAGTGGAAACATTAGAGTTGGTTAGGGCCTCTCGATTTTCGGAAGTCGCTTGAAGAACAGGTCGTCTTTACGCCAGTCGAAATACTCTTGATTGTTGGTCGACCAGGTCTCCTGTGTCTCAGGCGGCAGCGTCGCCGGATCGACGGTCCTCAGCGTTTGCACCGAGTGAACCAGGCACATGACCACGACTGTCGCCATGATCAGCATCTTCGATTTATCGACGCCGATCAAGCTGCCTACCAGTATCGGCTGCCTGCCGAGGTAAGCGCTTGCTGCATAAAACTCATCTCCCAAGAGCACGTAGTCGCAAGCTGCGATAAAGAATGGCGTTTGCGTGAACTGCGTTGTAGCGGCAACCTGAATTGCGCCCACCATATTCGCGTTCTCTGCGAAGATCATGGACTCTGCAAAGAAATCGCCCATGAAGAACGTTGCAGCAACTTTCTCACGCTGAATCGTTCCGGCAACGCCCGCCGCGAATGCGAACTGTCTATCGGAAACGAAGCGCACGCTTGTCGGATCATAGGCCTCCGGCACGCCCTCGCTCATGTATACGTCGCGAGTAATTTCCTGAGCGACAGCGTACACCGAAGCATCCGCATTCAGCAGTCGAATCGGAGTGCCGAACCGCGCGGCTGTACGGATAACGTAGGCGAAAATGGTCAGAGCCTGTACAGTGATGCCGTTCAGCGTTCCCAGGCCGGGAACCATGAGCACCGGCCGAGCGATTTCGGTTGCACGGCCAACCGCCTCGTCGATTTGGTCGAGGCCCGCGATGCGGCGGATCGTGCCGCCTTTACCGCCCACGGCAATTCTGATGTTCACGAGAATTAGGGCGATAATGATCAGAACGAACCCGATCAGCACCCACCCTAAGCGGCTGTACTGAGAGCCGGCGATCCAGATCGCCTCTTCACCGCTGATTTGAGTTGAAATCCCCGCTACAGCTGCGCTGAGGTCGTCGTACTGCATCGATTGCTGGCGAACGGCGCCTAGGATTGGATCGCCATCGGCGTTGAGTACGTCGACGGTCACGCCGCCATCGGCTGCGGAAAAGGCGTAAATCTTCCACGCCCGGGTGTTCATTCCCCACACCGGCGCGGCTCCGAGTTCCTGGCTGCGGTCGCTAAGGTACTTCTCGAACGTCGCGATGCGCTCGATGCCCTCGTCGGCTGCTTCCGAAGTGGAGAACACTTGCGAGTCTGCAATTGCGAACGAATTGCCGTCCATCGTCACGAAATCGCGCGTCACCGAGCCGTCGGGCATCATCCACAGGATATAGGCGCCGCCGTCGCCGTTCGCCAGGTACGAGCCAGCTTGCGCGCCCAGTGCGGCAGCACGGTCGGTCATGAACGTAGCTGGCGGATTCTCGAGCACGAGTTCGTCCGCGCCGACAGTCTCGATGTAAGCGGTCGCCTCGTCAGGTGACCCGAACTTGATCGAATGGTCTATGGTGTAGCCGTCGGCGGTTAGCACATCGGCGTACCCTTCGCCAGATTTGAGGGTCCACACGAAAAAGCGCGTGCCGTCCGGGGAAGTAGATTCAACGCCCTTATCCTCCGCAACGCCGAAAGTCGCGGCCCTGGCCGCCCGGTACTCTGCTTCCGAAGCGTAAGTTTCTTGGCCACAGCCTGAGATCAGCGCGAGCGCAGCGAGTGCCGCAAAGAATATGGTCGCGAGTCGTGTGTTCATGATTTCGTTTCTTCTTCCGGCTCGGTGGGGTTCTCGATTTCGCAGATTAATCTTTCGACGTTTTCGCGGTCGGCAAAGAAGCGCGAGTACTTGTCGACTCTCGAGAAGCCAAGGAACGGCATGATAAACGGAGCAAAGGCAATCGCGGCGTGCGCGGCGATTCCTGACAGCGGCTTATGCATCTCTAGGAAGAGCACCGCCGGAGTCCGAACCCCCTGTTTCTTCACGAATGCCGCCGTCTTCTGAATGATCTCGTCCCTCTCGGCCGCCGTCAGCGCTTTGTCCCACATCTGAAGCATATCGCTTTCTCCAATATTCGACGCAGGATACGATCTCCTGCAAGTTTCCGTTAGCACGCAAATAGACTCCTCGGAACGGCGCAAGCCGACTCGAGTCGTCCAGAGGCGATAGTTTTACACCATCATCGCCCACAACAACACGTTTCACGCGATCCCAAGGCAAAGCTACGATGCTCAAGCCGCAACGCCGCTCCACGCCTTGCTCGCCGATCGAAAACCGGTTCGGCAAAACAAAGTCGGCGGCACCCAGGAGAATCGCCAAGAACCCGAACGGAAACATCCACGGATTCCCCATGAAAGCAGCCGAGCCGAGTCCTGCGAACGTCGCGACAGCATACACCACCAGCGCTTTCTTGGGCTCTGCTTTGGCGATGTGTACCGTCCATTTGAGTTGCTGCGTAGCCTCCAGTTCAAGCGATAGACGTATAGGTCGCTACGGTTGATTCGACGTCGAACGGCCGACGGCCCCGCAGGTCCCCCCGCAGAGCCGTCGGCTCGATCCAGGATGGTACGTGTTACTTGATCATGATATTGCCGCCGCCGATGTTCAGGATCGGGGTCTCTAACCAAACCAGGCCCTGTGCGTCGAGCACGAGCACGCCGTAGGCGTCAGGTTTGTTCGGAGCCTTATTTCCGTCCCATGCGTCGAATGTCACCGGCCGTCCAGGGAAGAGCGTGGATTGACCGGTCAGCAAGTTGGTCTTCAGGACATTCGCGAAGCCGGTGAAGGCCGATTTCCAACTTTGGGAACCGCTTCCGAAGATCAGGGCGCCCGGCAGCCACGACGTGACATTGATCGTGTAGCGGTGGCCATCGGAGCCGTCGAAGATGAAGGAAGAATTCCCGGTCTCGACCTCCTTGTCCTTTCCAACCTTGAACTGGTAGGTGCCATGGCCGTTGCCTACACCGAAAGGAATCCAACCGGAGCCGGTTACCTCGAGCAAGGTGGCAGTCGAGGCGACTTTCAGCGAGAACCGAACTTCCGGCAAGACTCGCCAGTAGTCGTTGTCTGCCATCGTCACATCAAACTCGTAAGTGCCGACAGCAACGGACTTGAACGCAACCGCTCGGCCGTCATGCCCGATCGGCACTGGTCCGGCTTCCACGTTCGGTGTCGGGCCAGGATTGCCTCCCAGGAATCCTTGGTACATGAGCATCGCCCCGGTGAAGTCGCCCGGATAGCCGTCGTCTTCCTGATGGGCCGTCGCATAGAGTCTGACGGCTCCCCGACTGATCTGAGGGCTCGCGACTACGACGCTCGTGTCGCCGAAGTATTCGACGATCACCTTCTCGCGAAGGATCTCGTAAGCTTCATTGCGCGAGAACGGGTCGTATGTTCCGTTTCCGGCAAAGCTCACAGTCACGCCGGGGTTGCCGGCCGCTTGGTCGAGGATCAGCGTCACTTCGCTCAAACGTTCGCGCACGACCTGGAAGCGGAAGCTCTCGCGCAGCGTGTAGCGGTAGGCTTCGTCCTCGCGCGAGCGCTGCTCGAT
>JAICGT010000011.1 GCA_025922995.1 Fimbriimonadales bacterium | reverse complement strand
TGCGAATTCTTCTTGAAGCCCGCCGCTATCGGGAAGGCTCAGCTTCGTGATGTCGCTGGTTGCCTTGGTGCAGTAAACCGGCCCTCGAAAACCGTCTCGGCAGAGTTTCGGCAGATAGCCAATGTGGTCTATGTGAGCATGGGTTAAGAGTACGGCGTCGATTTCGTGGGCGCCAATCGGAAGGGGTTTCCAATTGAGTTCGGAGATCTCCCTAGGTCCCTGAAAAAGGCCGCAGTCGATGAGATATTTTTTGCCGGAAACTTGGACGAGGTGCTTCGAACCGGTTACGGTCTGGGCCGCACCGAGGAATTGCAGGCTAGCGCTCACCGCCTTAGCTTACCGGCGCTTCGTCGGCGACCCGTTTGCGATTGGCGAGGGCCAGCCACACGACGCCCAGCAAGACCATGCCGACCGCCATCACCTGGGCGTCCGTCAGCGGCACGCCCCACGTGCTTTCCGATGAGTATCCTGACCGGAACATCTCGTAGACGAATCGAGAAACGCCGTAAAGTACGAAGAACAGCGCGCCGTAACTGCCGGGTCTACGTGACGCAAACCATCTCTTTTCGATCCACAACAGCAGTGCAGCGCCCGCGAAGGCCATCAGCGTGTCGTAGAGCTGCGCAGGATGGCCCAAATACAGCGGCCCGGAGTCCGGGTGAACGGTAACCGCCCAAGGCAAGTCGCACGGCGAGCCGTAGCAGCAGCCGTTAAGGAAGCAGCCTATGCGCCCGAACCCGTGCATGATCAGTGCCGGTGCGGCGAGCAAGTCGAACGTGTCAGTGAATCTGGTTTTTGTGCGCCGACACCAGATCAGCACAGTCGCGAGAGCGAACGCGATCCCGCCGTAGCTCGTCATGCCGCCTTCCGTGAGCTTTAGGATTTGGCCCGGGTTTTGTGAGTAGTAGGACCACTCTTGCAACACCCAGAACACTCGCGCCCCGATCACTCCCATGATCACAGCCCAGATGGCGAGCGTCGCCAGCGCGTCCTTTTCGATTCCGTACCTCGCCGCGCGGCGCGTGGCTACCCAGGTGCCGATGGCGAAGCCGATGAGCAGCAAAACGCCGAAGCTGCGCACGGGGAAGTTACCGATCTTGAAGAGCTCAGGAAGCATGAAGCACTACAGTTTGTAACACTTCGGCGAGTTCGATGTTCTCAGGACTCAGCGAGTTCACCAGGCGACCCAAGGAGGTTAACCGCTTGGTGCTTGCGTCGCGCTATCGATCTTCCTCTCCCAATAACCGCTCCACGCCTTTCTTTCAAAGTCGCGCAAAGAAGTTTGGCCGTGAACCCTGACTCGAGGCAACCGAAATGGGTCATCGCCGGGCCGAACCGGTCCGCCACCCTTATCCCAGGCCGTCAAATATCCGGCGGACCTTGCCTGAGTTGTCACTCTTTTGTCAAAACGACCGGCGGGATAGGCAAGTGCGGTTACGGGCTCGCGTAGCTTCGACTCAAGAAATCGCTTCGACTCGACGAGTTCGTAGTCCAGTTGTATGTCGTCGAGCGACGTAAGATCCGGGTGGCTTACCGTATGCGAACCGTAGCGAACGTTGTCGCTACGCATCCTTCTGATCATCTCCCAAGTGAGATGCTTTGCATCGTCCACGGTGTTCTTGACCAAGAAAATCGTGGCGCTCGCCCTATACTTGCTCAGGATCGGGAACGCGTGGTCGAAATTATCGCGATAGCCGTCATCGAACGTTAGGGCAACCGCTTTCTCAGGCAGCTTGCCTCCTGTCAACAAGGCGGTTTGGACGTCGTACACACTTAGGAGGACAAAGCCGTTGTCGCTAAGGTGCTTGATCTGCTGCTCGAAGTCCTCGGGCAGGACCGTTAGGTCGCGAGTCAGCGGAGACTTGGCCTCGAGCTCTGTGAGCGGACAGACCCGATGGTACATCAACACCGGAACGGCGAAATCCGAGACGCCGACCCATTTGGCTCGCTCTGGCTCGATTCCTACCTCGTCCTGCCGGATGAGGCCGCAGCCAAGCGCAACCAGGGTCGCCAAAGAGGCAACCGTACGGATTAAGAGTGAACGACCCTTCATCTTTACTTTTGACTCCCAAACGGAAATGACGTGGCAGAGATCGCAACGCGCTGAGTTCATGCAGCGTAAATTATGAAAATGGGGGAACTTGACAGCCCCAGACTCATGTTAGCTATAATGAACACACTAAACCCATTACGGAGGAATCAGTAATTTGCCAAAAACAGTAGGAATCGACCTCGGAACGACCAACTCGGTCGTCGCAGTGATGGAAGGCGGCGAGCCAGTCGTCATCGCCACTGCCGAGGGCACACGCACGATGCCCAGCGTCGTCGCGTTCAAGCCGAACGGCGAGCGCCTTGTGGGCGTTACAGCCAAACGCCAGGCCGTCATGAACCCGGAAAACACGGTGTCTTCGATCAAGCGCTTTATGGGCCGCGCGTTCTCGGAAGTAACGGCCGAGGCCGAGCGCGTGTCGTACAAGGTCATAAAAGACAAGAAGGGCAACGCAGCCGTTCACCTGCCCGCCGTCGACAAAGACTTCACTCCCGAAGAGCTTTCGGCGATGATCTTGCAGAAGCTCAAAGCCGACGCCGAGGCTTACCTCGGAGAGTCTGTTACCAAAGCCGTCATCACCGTGCCCGCATACTTCGATGACGCCCAGCGCACTGCGACGAAGAACGCAGGCGAAATCGCCGGTCTTGAAGTGCTGCGAATCATCAACGAGCCGACCGCTGCGTCACTTGCGTACGGGCTCGACAAGAAGGAGAACGAAACCATCCTCGTGTTCGACCTCGGAGGCGGAACTTTCGATGTTTCGATCCTCGACGTGGGCGAAGGAGTTTTCGAGGTCAAGTCGACCGACGGCGACACGCATCTCGGTGGCGACGACTGGGATCACCGCGTTGTCGAATGGCTCGCTGAGGAGTTCAAGAAGTCGAACGCAATCGATCTCAAGCAGGATAAGTCAGCGCTCCAGCGTTTGCGCGAAGCGGCCGAAAAGGCTAAGGTCGAACTTTCCAGCCAAGTAACAACTCAGATCAGCTTGCCGTACATCACGGCGGTCGATAACCAACCCGTCCACCTCGACGTGACGCTCACCCGTGCAAAGTTCGAAGAGTTGACGAAGGATTTGGTCGACCGGCTCAAGGCGCCTTTCGAGAAGGCACTGAAAGATGCGAAGGTAGATACCGGCGGTATCGACGAGGTCGTCTTGGTGGGCGGATCGACTAGGATGCCCATGGTTCAGGAACTCGTCAAGAAACTCGTCGGCAAAGACCCTCACCGAGGGGTGAATCCCGATGAAGTGGTAGCAGTCGGTGCTGCGATTCAGGCCGGCGTATTGGGCGGCGAGGTCAAAGGCCTCGTGCTTCTCGATGTGACGCCGTTAAGCCTCGGCGTTGAAACGCTCGGTGGCATCGCAGACTTCCTAATCGAGAGAAACACTACGATCCCGACCAAGAAGAGCCGTATCTATACGACCGCGCAAGACAGCCAGTCCGAAGTCGAGATTCACGTGCTGCAGGGCGAGCGGACCCGCGCCGGCGATAACAAATCGCTCGGACGCTTCCACTTGATGGGCATCCCTCCGGCGCGACGCGGCGAGCCTCAAGTCGAGGTCACATTCGATATCGACGCCAACGGCATCCTGAACGTGAAAGCTCAGGACAAGGCTACCGGCAAAGAGCATCAGATCACGATCACCGGGTCAGGCAACCTCGGTCGCGAAGAAATCGAAAAGATGGTCGAAGAATCGCAGAAGTACGCCGAAGAGGACGCCAAGGCAAAGGAATCGCAAGAAGTCAAAAACCGTGCGGACAGCCTTGCCTACGAAGCCGAGAAAAACCTCAACGAGCTTGGCGACAAGATCGACGACGAGGACAAGCAGCGCGTGCAAGACAAGTTGATCGCCCTTCGAAGCGCCATGACTTCGGACGACACCGAAGATATCCGCTCCAAGACGGTCGACCTCGAGCAAGAACTGCACACCGTTTCCCAAAAACTCTACGAAAAATCAGCTCAGACCGCAGCCGAAAGTCCGCAAGCGGAAGCTACGGAAGAACCGGTCGGCGCCGCCGCAGGCAGCGACGAAGTGATCGATGCTGAGTTCAACGAAAACAAGGAGGAATAAAAATAATGATCGTAAACTACTCACAAAGGCCGCGATTGGACGGCGATCAGTTGTTGGAAAGGCTCTTGGGACGCCAAGACAATATTTTCTCGCCTCCGGTCGACATCAAAGACTCGGAATCCGAAGTCGTGTTCACCATTGATATTCCCGGCATGCAGCAGGAAAACATCCAGATCGAAATTACGGGTGACACGCTTTCGGTGCGCGCCCAGCGCGAAACCGAGGCAAAAACCAACGCAAACGGATACGTCCAAGTCGAGCGTTCCTGGGGAACCTTCCAGCGGTCGTTCTCTATCAACGTTCCGATCAAGACGGACCAGGTGAAGGCACACTACAAAGACGGCGTCCTTACTGTCCGTTTGCCCAAGGCAGACGAAGCGACTCCGAAAAGAGTCGACATTTCGATCGACTAAAAATGACCTTTCCCCGCCGCTATCGCGGCGGGGATCTCCCCTTGCTCAATGGACTATTACGCGATTCTCGGCATCGATAAAAAAGCCGATGAGAAAGCGGTTAAGTCCGCATACCGAAAGCTTGCAAGGAAGTACCACCCTGACGTAAATCCCGGAAGCAAGGAGGCCGAGGAAAAGTTCAAACAGGTTTCCGAAGCCTATGAAGTTCTAAGCAACGACAAGAAGCGCAAACTCTATGACCAGTTTGGAAACAATTGGGAGGCTGCTTCAAAAATGGGCGACCAGGGCCCGTTTTCCTACCAGAGCCCGGGCGGATTTCGCGTAGATTTCGGGGATGGAAACATGCCCCCGGGGTTCGAGACAATTTTCGAAACCGTGTTCGGCGGCGGCAGCCGCGGAGTTGCGCATCACGCGGTTGCTCACGACGTCGAGCAAACGGTGACGCTCAGCCTGGAGGAAATCGACTCGGGATCCAAGCGCACCTTTACCTATCGCGTCGACGACGCTTGCGGCACCTGCGGCGGCATGGGTGTCGTTCAGTCCAGCAACGACCAAACATGCCCTCGATGCAGGGGGGCGGGTCAGGTGAAGGGCGTTTTTGGAATCGGCCAGACCTGCCCGACCTGCGGCGGCTCCGGGTCGATCGCGTCCGACGTGTGCCCGACTTGCAAGGGGCAGGCGACGATGCCGAACACAAAACGCGTCGATGTCACGATCCCAGCCGGGATTCGCGACGGAGCCCGCTTGCGGGTTGCCGGACAAGGAGCCTCCGGAGCGGGTGGCCGCAAGGGTGACCTTTACGTTTTGATTCGCGAAGCCAAGAACGCGAATTTCAAGCGGGTTGGCGATGACCTTGAATCTGAGATCGAGGTGGATTACACCCTGGCTGCGCTTGGCGGGACGATAAAAGTGCCGACACTCCGAGGCGTGGTCGACATGAAGGTCCCGCCAAGCAGCCAGACCGGCCAGGTCTTTCGCTTATCCGGCCAGGGCATGACAAAGCTCAACGGCGGCCGAGGCAACTTGCTCGTTCGTCTCAAAATTTCAGTTCCAAAGTCTCTGTCCGCCGAAGAGAAGAGACATCTTGAGGAGATCAGGAAGCTCAGATCATGACCAGTCGTGACCCGGTCTATCCCATGGGAGTTGCAGCTCGGTTGTGCTGCGTGCACCCGCAGACTTTGCGCTCATACGAACGTCAGGGACTGATCACGCCGGCGCGCATGAATGATAAGAACCGTATGTACAGCGAGTACGACATCAGCCGCGTCCACCAGATACAGCGCTTGACGCAGGACCTCGGGGTCAACCTTGCCGGTGTCGAGGTCATCTTGAGGCTGCTCGACCAGATGGAAGATATGAGGCTGGACCTCGAGGCTCAGATGTACGAGTACGTCCGGGTTGCAGAAGAACGGCTCGCTCACTTGACCAAGGAAAGTAAGGCTCCCGTCCCTCGTGAGGGCGGCCTGCTGCCTGCCCCAAAGTTGGTTTTTCGAAAGAATTGGGAGATTTAATCACCCAATCGGGCTAATTCTCTGTATAATTAACCAACTACAGGGTTTAGGTTCTCGCTCTGCGGCAGAGCCGATCCCCGGAAGGCTACAGCTGCGGGAGCCGATGACAAGCCGCCACTGCGTGGGTGTCCAGACTCGGGTAACCGCAGACAACCGGAAGAGGGAGCCGGAGCGGAGACCGCACTCCGCAATTGCCCCGAATCCGAAACTTTAGAAACGGAGGCAACCATGGCTTTACAAAAACTTGCTCCGCTGATCGGAGGCACCTTGCTCTGCGGCACTTGCTTGGCAGGCGGAATGGGCGATATGGAGATTTTCGTCGATTATCCTGTTGGGCTTTGGGACTTCACGTCGACCGGCCCCCTCGACAGGGCCAATACGGAGCAGGTGCACTCATACGACAAATCGGTGAAGCTTGAGCTCTCTTCGGGCCAAGTTGCAACGATGTTTCACACCTGGTTTGGGGAGTACACCCAAGACGTCGAGGCGCTCAGCTTCTGGATATATTCGGATTCGCAGTTCATTGAGGACGTGAAATTTCAGGCGCGCATTCGAGGCGAGGCGCCCCGAAATGAGATTCGTCTAGGTGATGTCGTGTCAATCCCCACCGGGCAATGGGTATACGTCGAGCTACCCTTGGAGAGCTTCAACGTCTTTGCCGGCGAAACCTTACACTACACGTACTTTCGCTCAAATACCGGCCTAACGTTTTGGCTAGACGATGTTAAGCTGTTGAAACAGCGACCGCCTCCGCTGTCGACCATTAATATCAACCCCAATGTCGTACTGTCGACGCTCACAAAGCGTAGTTTTGGTGTTGGCATCAATGCCCGAGACCGTGCGTTCGAAGAAGAGGTATCGACTCAGCAGAAGTTGATGAACGCCGGAGTAACATTCTACAACTTCCCCGGCGGAATTAACGCTGATCGTTACGACTGGCGTACGAGCACGAGTACCTACGACGGTTCCGTGTATCGGGTTAACACCGAAGATTACCTGCGCACTGTCGATTTGCTTGGCGCCGAAGCCATGATAGCAACTAATTACGGCTCAGCGACGCCCCAAGACTCTGCCGATTGGGTTTATTACGCAAACGTGGAGCTGGGAGCGGACGTCAACTATTGGTCGATTGGAAACGAGTGCTATCACCCTGGCGAGTACGACACACGACCCCCGCCGTATCGCCACGATGCTGAAACTTATGCCCTGTTTTGCGTTGAGGCCATCCAGCTAATGAAGACTGTCGATCCGACGATCAAGATTGGAGTCGTCGCCACCTACAACGAAGCGAGCTTTCCTCAGCGGATCACCGTCGTAAATCCGAGAACCGGCGCGCAGGCGAACGGTTGGTCGGCCGTTCTTCTGACCACGATGCGGGAGGCGGGGGTGTTGCCTGACTACTTCGACTTCCATCTTTATACAATGGCGCCCGGTCGCGAGAGCGATCCGGTGGCATTCCAGATGATCGACCGGCTCGACTTCTGGACCGAGGGCATGCGAACAATGCTCGCCGATTACCTCGGCGAAACTGTAGCGGCGGGAATCGACCTTCACCTGACCGAGTCGAACGGGACGTGGGGCGAGCCGGGGAAAATGAGCGTTAGCCTAACAAACGGTCTCTACCTCGCCTACCAATGGGGCGCCATGAACGTGCGTAACGTGAAAACACACATCTGGTGGAAGCTGCACGATGAGTACCGGACAACGGGAAACTACCATCAAAGCCTTTACGGCTGGCGTGAGCACAGCGACTGGGGCATCCTATCGAGCGCTTGGCCGCCGGGATCCCCATATAGCCTCGATGTGCCCTATCCGCCGTATTACGCTCTCCGCATGGTCAATCAATTTGCAGACCCCGGCGACGAAATCGTGGAGTGTGAGACCAACAACCTTCTGTTGAAAACCTTTGCGGTACGTTCGCCTTCTGGAAGGCTGCGGTTGATGGTCATTAATATCTCTAAGGACAAGGATTACACGGCAAGTGTCGACGCCGGCGGGTTCTACTTACCGAGATTTGTGACCATGCACCGCTATGGTCCGATGGAGGACTTGTCCGAGTCCGACTTCACCACGACGGTGGGGTACTCGGCACCGGTCTTCGGACAGGGCCCCAGTCGTTCGTTTACGGCACGCTTCAATCGGTATTCGATAACGATTATCGAATTCTAAACCTCCTTTGACGGCAGGCTCCGCTCTCCGCTGAGCCTGCCACTTTGCCATAATCCGACTTGTGCTCGGCCGTCGCATCGATCTCATTTGCTCGCCTACACCGTTGCATCGGCTCCCGAGAATCTCTGCGGATCTTGGCATCGACCTCTGGATCAAGCGTGACGACCTGACCGGCTTTGCGGGAGGCGGCAACAAGGGTAGAAAGCTCGAGTACTTAATGGCCGACATCCTGGCTTCCGGCTCAACCAGCGTAGTCACACTCGGCGCATCGCAAAGCAACTTCGTCAGGCAGGCGGCGGCGGCGTGCGCGACTCACGGCATCGAGTTCCACGCGGTCGTGATGGACTGGCCCTACCCCGACGAACCGCGAAAGACGAAGCCCGAGGGCTGGGTCGACTTGAATCGGCCAACCGGCAACTTGATCCTCGACCAGTGGCTGGGCGCACATATCCACCGCTTGCCCGACGCTACTTTCGAAGACCTCGATCGTGCCGCGAGGGACTTGGCCGGGGAGAGAGAGGCTTACTTCATTCCCGGAGGAGGAAGTTGCGGCATCGGAGCCCTCGGCTTCATTGCAGCCGCACACGAACTGATGGGACAGGACCCAAACGTGGACATCATCATTTCCGCGAGCGGCAGCGGCGGGACGCAGACCGGTCTCACGTACGCTCTCGCACAGATGAACTCGAAAACGCATTACATTGGAATTTGCACCGACGACGAGCCGGAGATGGTGAACGATTTCGCTGACATCGCTTTCGAGATCGACGAGATCTTCGGCGACCCTCTCCGATTGACCGGCGCGGACTTCGACCTGCGGCTCGACTACTGCGGCAAAGGCTACGGCGTGCCGAGCGAAGCCGGAAGCGAGGCGATCCGTTACGCCGCGCGGACGGAAGGTATTTTTCTTGATCCCGTGTATACAGGCAAGGCATTTGCCGGTCTAATCGACTTGGCAAAGCGCGGAGAACTCAGCGGTCGGGTCGTTTTCTGGCACACTGGCGGCATGCCGGTGCTGTTTGCGGCAGGGCGAGAGCCTCAGTGAAGCTTGCGGTCGTCGTGCCCGCTTACAACGAGGAGCCTCGCCTGGAGAAGTCTCTCAGCAGAATCCGCGAGTATCTGTCAGCGCAAGCGTACGATTGGGAGGTCGTTGTTGTCGACGACGGCAGCACCGACGCAACTCCGGATATTGCTCGCAGATTTGCGGGACGAGATGCCCGCTTTCGGCTGATTTCGTACACGCCGAACAGAGGGAAGGGAGCCGCGGTCAGAGTAGGAATGGTGGACGCCGAAGCGGACTGGCTGCTGCTTTGCGACGCCGACCTCGCGGCGCCGATCGAGGAGGTCGAGAAGCTGTTTGCGGCAAAAGAGCCTATCGCGATCGGCAGTAGGCCGCTGCGCGAAAGCAACCTCGAAGTTAGGCAGCCCTGGTGGCGCGAGGCTGCGGGCAGGGCATTCAATCTTGCGGTGCAAACACTTTCGATTCGGGGCATCAAAGACACGCAGTGCGGGTTCAAGCTTTTCTCACGCGAAGCGGCGAAGGCGATCTTTCCGCGTTGCCGGTTCAATGGCTTCAGCTACGACTTCGAAGCGCTCATGATCGGGCAGAAGCTCGGCTTCGAGATCGCCGAAGTGCCGATTCGATGGTCGCATCAGGAAGGGTCGAAGGTTCGGTTGGTGCGGGACGGGCTTCGGATGCTTCGAGACCTGGTCAGGCTTCGGCTAACGCTGTCGAGCAGGCTAAGTTGACTTGCCTCCGCGTTTCTCAATGAACCCATCGATCTTGCAGGCGTATAACTATGAAGATGACGAACGAGGAGAAGGTAGCTCACCTGCTGCGCCGGTTCGGTCTGGGCGCGAGCTTTGCCGAGAAAGAGTTCTACGGCAAGCTGGGCGTCGACGGCACGATCGAGCGCCTGATCGAATACGAAAAGGTGCCCGAAGGCTTCGACGTCTCACCGCTCAGATTCGCGGTTGAAGATCAAAACGACGTCGAAATCCTGCGCGTGCCTGCGTTAGTTTCCTGGTGGACGCTGAGGATGCTGTCGACCCATCGGCCGCTCCAAGAAAAACTTACTCTCTTCTGGCACGACCACTTCGCGGTCAGCGCCTCGACAATAAATCAGGCCCTGATGATGCTGGATTACTTGAACACGCTTCGGAGCGGAGCGAGCGGTAAGTTCAGGGACTTATTGCTTGCGACAAGTCGGGATCCCGCGATGATTCGTTGGCTCGATAACGAAACAAATGTAAAGGGAAAGCCGAACGAGAATTTTGCGCGCGAAATTATGGAGCTCTTTACACTCGGAATCGGCAACTACACCGAAAAAGACATCCAAGAGGCGGCAAGGGCGTTCACCGGATGGGCGTTCGCACCGAGCGTAAATAGGCGTGAAGCTGCAAGGCAGCAAAAACGGCCCCAAGAATTAATAATGGAAAACGCAAAAGCCGGTAAGCCCGCGTTTGTCTTCCAGTTCCGGCCGGCGCTGCACGATACGGGCGTTAAAGAGATACTAGATAACGCAGGTCCCTTCGGTGGCGAGGACGTGTGCGATATCCTAGCGGTACATCCTAAAACCGCGAGCCACTTGGCGAAAAAGCTGTGGGAATGGTTTTGCTACATGGAACCGGAACAAAAGGTGGTCGACAGGCTGGCCAAGAAGTACCTGGACAATGGCACGGCCATCAAACCCGTTCTTTATGCCATCGCAGAATCCGACGAGTTTTGGAGTGACAAGTGCGTGCGTGGGCAAGTAAAGAACCCGGTCGACTTTACACTTACTGTTTACAGGCAACTAGGAATGGGCCCTATTTCGCTGCAGGCATTGGAAAACGCAAGGAACCCGCGCGCGGCGCTCGCAGCTTCACGTGGAGTCGACGTCGCAATGGAACGCCAAGGCATGAAACTGCTGTATCCCCCCGACGTGGCCGGTTGGGACTGGGGCCGGGCGTGGGTAAGTTCGGCGACGATGGTCGAGCGAATCAAAGTCTCGGACACGTTGTTCAAGGGTCCCGCGAACCGCAATGAATTCGCCCGCTCGATTCTCGGTAACAAACCGCTTTCGACGTCCCGTGAAGTCGTAAACGCTCTGTTGGCCCTAGTCGACGCCGATCTGCCCGAAGCAAAATTTGCGCCGCTCGTCGAGGCGTGTGAAACCGCCGGCGGTGCGCCGGCCGCGCGCGATCCGAGGAGATCCGCCGCGGTCGCACATGCGGTGTATCGCGTCCTTTTCGCATCACCCGAGTTTCAATTCTGTTAGGAGAACAGCATGTCAAAGGAGATTTCAAGAAGAGACTTTCTAAAGAGTTCGGCGATCATCGCCGTCGGTGTCGCCGCGCCGCCGTGGCTCGCAAGCATTGCCAAGGCCGATGTGTTTCGGTTGTCCAAGGGCGGGGTCATCGATCCGGACAACATCCTCGTAGTTTGTCAACTCAGCGGCGGAAACGACGGCCTTAACACGGTGATCCCGTGGACCAACGCCGACTACTACCAGTACCGTCCGTCCCTCGCCGTTCCAGAGGCCGAAGTGCTCAAGATCGACGATGCCCTGGGCTTACATCCAAGCCTAACGGGGTTCGAGAAATTGTATAAGTCGGGACAGTTGGCAATAGTACAAAACGTCGGTTATCCGAATCCCGACCGATCACATTTTCGTAGCATGGAGATCTGGCAGACCGCAAACCCGGATATGCCTGAGCAATACGGCTGGCTCGGCAAGTTCCTGGACGACCAGGCCCAAAAAGGCAGCACGAATCCGGTACTCGCCCTGGAACTCGGCAGAACAAAGTCCGCCGCGGTTCGGGCAAAAATCGCCAGTGTGCCCTGCTTCGCCAGCCTCGCAGACGTCAAGGCATTAGTCGGCGACGAGGACGCCGAGCGCTTCTTACGCGAGATTCAGGGCATGGGCGGCGGAGCCGACGAGAATTCCGTGCGGCAAGCGACCCGCTCTGCACTCGACGCCATGGCCGAGTTGAACAAGTCTATCGACCGATATGCGTCGACGTTCAAATATTCCAACGATGCGTTCGGTCAAGGTTTCAAGCAAATAGCTCAACTTATCGCCACCTCGCCCAAGACTCGCGTGCTCTACTTCAGCGGCGGAGGATTCGACACTCATAGCCGTCAGGGTGATGTCCATTCGCGGCTGCTGAAAGGCCTCGGGGACGCACTCAGCACGTTCATGGACGAGATGAAGTCGCTGGG